>JAURMJ010000330.1 GCA_030830765.1 Quisquiliibacterium sp. | reverse complement strand
CCCCGCGGCGTTTCAACGTGATAGGCGCCGATATGCTGCGTGATGCCACCGGCCTCGCCGGCCGCAACCTTCGCACGACGGATGTAATCGAGCAGCGAAGTCTTGCCATGGTCGACGTGACCCATCACGGTCACCACCGGAGGACGCGGCAGTTTCTCGGATTCGCTTGCCGTGTTTTCCTCGACGATGAAGGCCTCAGGATCATCCAGCTTGGCCGCTACCGCAGTGTGACCGAGTTCCTCGACGACGATCATCGCCGTTTCCTGGTCGAGCACCTGGTTGATTGTGACCATCTGGCCAAGTTGCATCAGTTTCTTGATGACCTCGGCCGCCTTGATCGACATTTTGTGAGCGAGGTCGGCAACGCTGATTGTTTCCGGAACGTGCACCTCGCGCACGATCGCCTCGGCGGGGCCCGTCTGGGCCGGTCCGCTGTCACGATGATCACCACGATGGCGCCCACCGCCCCGGGGACCACGCCAGCCTGCGGCAGGCGTTGCCGGACCGCGGGTCTTGATAGCGGCCCCGCGCCGTTTGGCGTTTTCCTCGTGCCAGGAGGAAGACAGTTTTTCGGATTTGACGTGTTTCTTTTCCTTGCTCTCGACAGCCGGTGCTGTTCCCGTCTTTTCACCGGGTTTGGCTGACGGACGGTGCAAGGTGCCGGTGGTCGCAGCCTGAGCACTGGCCGGGCCTGCCTTGGCCTGCGCAGCCTTTGCCGGCGCAGCCGGAGCAGCCGGCGCTGGCGTCGGCTTGGGTTGCGGACGGCGTGTCTGTGCCATCAGCCGGTTGATATCGGCCACCTCCTGCTCGACTGCGCGACGGGCCTTGGCCTGAGCCTGGGCTTCGGCCTGAGCAGTACGGGCAAGCTCGGAGGCCTTGTCGGCTTCCTGAGCTGCCGCCTGAGCAGCAACGCGCGCCTTTTCAGCGACTTCGGTTTCCTTGGCTGCTGCCGCTGGATCAGCGTTTGTATCACCCTGCGCAGCGGCACTTTCCTGTTCGTTGCTCGTCTGGGCAACGCGCTCAGACTCGGCTGCAGCAGCGGCATCAGCGCGTTCGCGCACAAGCCGGGCTTCCTCCGCGCGAAGAGCAGCCTCGGCAGCTGCCTGCACTTCACGCCTGCGCTCCTGCTCGAGTCGTTCCTGCTTTTCACGCAGGTCGGCAGCCTGACGCTCAAGAAGCTCGCGCTGACGGCGTTCTTCTTCGTCGCGCTGACGCTGCTGCTCGAGTTCAGCGAGCTCGGCAGCTTTCGCCTCGGCTTCCGCAGCAGCCTGTGCAACCGGGCTCATTGCCGGTTCGGGAGCAGTCGACTCGGCAGCATCACGTTTGACGAAGACGCGCTTCTTGCGCACTTCGACCTGGATCGTACGGGCGCGCCCGGAACCATCAGCCTGTTTGATCTCGGACGTTTGCTTGCGAGTCAGTGTGATTTTGCGCTTGGGCGCATCCTCGCCACCGTGCGCGCGACGCAGCGCCGCAAGCAGTTGTTCCTTGTCGGCCTCGCTCAGCGAGTCGTCCGCAGATGTCTTGTGGACACCGGCATCACGCAACTGCTCGAGCAGCACTTCAGCCGGGACTTTCAGTTCTTCGGCAAACCTTGCTACGTTCGTACTTTCCATCGTCATCCTTTTGCCTGGTTACGCCCTCTGCCGGTCAAGCCGACTCGCCGGCGAACCAGTGCGCACGCGCCTTAAGAATCAGGTCTTTGGCGCGCTCTTCATCCATATCGGTTGCTTCGACAAGCTCATCGACTGCCAGTTCTGCCAGTTCATCCCGGGTGAGCACCTTGATGTCCGCAAGCTTGGCAGCCAGTTCGTGGTCCATGCCCTCCAGTGTCAGCAGGTCCTCGGCTGTCTTGTCGAGCTTTTCCTCAGTGACGATTGCCTCGGTCAGCAGGACGTTGCGCGCCCGATTACGCAGTTCGTTGACCGTATCTTCGTCGAAGGCCTCGATCTCGAGCATCTCGTTCAGCGGCACGTAGGCCACTTCCTCGATGCTGGTGAAGCCCTCATCGATCAGGATGTCGGCGACTTCCTCGTCGATATCCAACTTGCTCATCAACTGGTCACGGATCTCGGTTCGCTCAGTCTCTGATTTCTGCTGAGACTCTTCGGCAGTCATGATGTTGATCTGCCAGCCGGTCAGCTCCGAAGCCAGGCGCACGTTGCGCCCACCAGTGCCGATCGCGAGCGCCAGATTATCCTCATCGACCACCACGTCCATGCTGTGCTGATCTTCATCGACAACAATCGAGCTGACATTGGCCGGAGCCAGTGCGCCGATCACGAACTGGGCGGGATCTTCGGACCAGAGCACGATATCGACCCGCTCGCCGGCCAGTTCTCCGGTGACAGCCTGCACCCGCGAACCACGCACGCCGACACAGGTACCGATCGGATCGATGCGACGATCCTGCGTATGCACTGCGATTTTGGCGCGCACCCCGGGATCACGGGCAGCCGCCTTGATCTCGAGCAGACCTTGCTCGATCTCGGGAACTTCGAGCGCAAACAGATACTTGATGAATTCTGGGGACGTGCGCGAGAGAATCAGCTGCGGCCCACGGCCCTCGCGATTGACTTTCATGACGTAAGCGCGAACACGATCACCAACCCGCAGATTTTCCTTGGGAACCATCTGATCACGCGGCAGACGCGCTTCGATCTTGCCCGACTCGACGATTGCGCCCTCACGGTCCATCCGCT
>JAURMJ010000039.1 GCA_030830765.1 Quisquiliibacterium sp. | reverse complement strand
TGGGCGTAAGGTGCAGGTCAGCGCGATCGAAGGGTTTGAGGCGAGCTTCAAACCGACCGAGCGCAAGCCCCGTGACGGCAAGGGTGGTGGCTCGTTCCGCAAACCCGGCTTCGGTGACAAGCGCCGTGGCAAGCCTGGATTTGATCGCTTCGAAGGCAAGGGTGGGAACTTCCAGCGCCAGGCTGAGCAAGGTGACCGGCCGGGCTTCGCCGAGGCGCGCTTCTCTGGCGAGCGTGACGGCTTTGCTGCCAAGAGCGGCTATAGCGGGAACCGTGACAAGCCCGGATTTGGCAATCGCGGTGATTTTTCCAACCGAAGCGATTACGGTCAGCGGACAGACTTCGCTAATCGGAGCGAAGGACGCGGCGAGCCTGCCAAGCGAGGCAACTTTGGTGACCGTAACCAGTTCGCCAATCGCGGCAACTTTGGCGATCGTAGTGACACAGGCAATCGCGCTGGTTTCGGTCATCGCGGCGGCGGCGATAACAATCGTGCTCAGGAAGGCGGTCGGGGTTTCAATCAAGGCTTTGCCAACGCCGAGCGTCCGTTCGGCAATCGTCCCGAGGGTCGCGGTCCGAACCAGCAGGATGGCGCCGGGCAGGCTAAGCGTGGCTTTGCCGGCAATCGTGGTCCTGGTGGTTTCGGCGATAAGCCGAACAAAGGTTACGGCGATAAATTTGGTGGCAAATCGGGCAGCGGTCGTTTTGGTGACAAGCCGGGCAACGGGGGCAACGATGGCAAGCCGAGCAACGGCGCACGGGGCCGCAAGCCGCAGGGTGCAGGCGCTGGCCGTTGGCGCGACGCTGCCTGAGAACGAATTCTGGGAGGGGTTTTTCAATGTCCGATCTGTGGCGATGGTCGGCTGCGCAGCTGGCTGAGGCAATTCGTACTCGAGAAATCTCGAGTCGTGAAGCGCTAAGCTCGGTGCTGGCGCGCAGCCGGGCAGTTAACCCGGCGTTGAACGCCTTTGTTGAGATCGATGAGGAGGCCGCACTTCAGGCGGCTGATGAAGCCGATCGGGCCGTTGCCCGGGGTGATGAGCTTGGCATCCTTCATGGGGTGCCGGTCAGTACTAAAGTCAACGTCGATCAGCGGGGGAAGACCACCACCAACGGCCTGACGGCCCTTCGAGAGAATATCGCCACCGATGACAGCCCGGTTGTCGCAAACCTCAGAAAGGCCGGCGCGGTGCTGTTTGCTCGAAGCAATACGCCGGCCTTCTCGATGCGCTGGTTTACTGAGAACGAATTGCACGGTCGCACCCTGAATCCGTGGTCCGAGATCCATACCCCGGGTGGATCGAGCGGTGGTGCATCCGCTGCAGTCGCGTCTGGGATGGGGCCGATCGGACACGGTAATGATCTTGCCGGTTCGGTGCGTTACCCGGCGTATTGCACCGGAATTTACGGTCTTCGTCCGTCGTTTGGTCGGGTCCCGGCTTTTGTTCCAAGCGCGACAGAAGAGCGTCCACTGTCCATGCAGCTGATGTCGGTCCAAGGTCCGTTGGCCCGCACAGTTCGGGATATCGAGCTCGCATTGTCCGCGATGGCTGCGGGCGATGCCCGTGATCCCTGGTGGGTTCCAGCACCGCTGCAGTGGCCATCCACAAGCGAACCGATTCGGGTGGCCATGACGACTGAAACAGGATCATCTCCGGCGCAACCGGCGGTGGTGGCTGCAGTCCAACAGGCTGCAGCCTGGCTGCAGGAGGCCGGATATGTCGTTGAGCAGGCCGAGCCGCCCCGGATGAGCGAGGCAATCGAACTGTGGGATACGCTTTGCCACGGCGAAGTGCTCTCACTGATGAGCGGCAGTATTGAACGCCTGGGTGATCAGGGGATCCGGCATTTCTTTACAGGAATGACCCGTCACACAAAGATTCTGGATGCGGCCGGTCATATGCGGGCGCTGGCAACGCGTACGACGATCATCCGCGACTGGATGCAGTTCATGCAGCGCTATCCGTTGGTGCTCGGTCCAGTCAGTTCGGAGCCCGCTCTGCCCTGGGGGCTCGACACGGGCAGCAAAGAGCAGATTGATCGCGTGCGGGGTGCGCAAGGCCCTCAGTTTCTGGTCCCGGTTCTGGGCCTGCCGTCGATGGCGGCTCCGACCGGAATGAGTGACGGTCTACCGATGGGTGTGCAGATTACCGGTGCGCGTTTCCGCGAGGACATGGTGATTCAAGCTTGCCGCGTCCTGGAAGCACGGCACCCGTCCCCGGCTCCGATAGATCCGATTAAATCCTGAACAATCAACCTCCGAAAGACTGCCTCAATGAGCGGGCTGAAACATCTGTTCGAAGCAAACCGAGCCTGGGTCGAGTCGGTCACCCGAAGCGATCCGAACTTCTTTGAGCGCCTGTCAGAGCAGCAGGCGCCACGCTACCTCTGGATCGGCTGCTCGGATTCACGCGTACCCGCCAACCAGATCACAGGTCTGGCTCCGGGCGAGGTGTTTGTTCATCGCAATGTGGCCAACGTCGTTGTGCATACCGATCTGAATTGCCTGTCGGTGATCCAGTTCGCGGTCGATATTCTTCAGGTTCGCGACATCATCGTTTGCGGACACTATGGCTGCAGTGGCGTCCACGCAGCATTTTCAGGTCGCAAGGTCGGGCTTGCAGACAATTGGATCCGACATGTCCAGGATGTGCATGAGAAGCACGGCCGGTACCTGGGCAATGTGCTGCCTGAGGGCGATGCATTCAGCCGGCTTTGTGAGTTGAACGTGATTGAACAGGTCAGGAACGTCAGCCAGACCTCGATCGTGCAGGATGCCTGGTATCGCGGGCAATCTCTGGCTGTTCACGGCTGGATCTACGGCGTGGGGGATGGCCGGCTCAGAGATCTCGGTTTGAGTGTCTCCGATGCCTCTGAACTGATGCCCGCTTACGAGACTGCGGTCGCGGCCATCGGACCTCGCTGATACGTTATCCCGGGCCAGCATTTTAAAAGACTTTGCCACCCTGCCTGAGCTCGAGGCAGGGCGCTGTGCGCATCGCTTACAGGCCGTCTTGCGCTCGATCGGAAGTTGGGCTGCCCTCAGCCGATGACGGTCTTGCGATGCGCCAGATGCCCGATCACCGGTTCGCTTGCCACGAACCCTTTCGCGTATCTCGAGAGCAGCTTGCCAATGCGCTCTGACGGATAACCGAGTTGGCTGAACGCAATGCCGCGATCAAAAACCTCGGCATAGTGGGTCATCAGGCCATCAAGCAGACGGATCTTGGCCATTCCTTCGAAGACAATGATTTCACCCTGGCTTTCAGGTTCCAGCGACCGATAGCTGAACAGGTAGCTGGCATAGGCCAGATCTCCTTGCTCGAGCAGATCGTGAAACTGCCAACAGAAGGCTTCGCCACCCACATGAAAACGATCGAGCATTGCTGCGATCTCGGCGCGACCGCTATGCCGACCAAAGAAGTAGTCATCGTAGACACCGTCGTTGGTGAACAGTTGCGAGAGCCCCGGTGAATCGTGGGTCTGAACCGCGGTGATGAAACGTTGCAAGATGGATTCAATCATTATGTTCTCCTGAGAGTCGGTTGCCCTGTGGGCGGTCCGCACGAGGCTCGGGTTCATCCGGCTGGCCCTGCCAAGCCCTGGTTCACTCGGTCGAGATCGCGAAAAGGTCCGGTTGGTCTTCGGTAGTCGCGCGATGCATGTCCCGCCGCCAGCGTAAATCATCGAACTCGGTACCCCGATGCATCGTGCATCGGTTGTCCCACATCACCAGATCATGCTCACGCCAGCGATGCGTGTGCACAAACTGACGCTGTGTTGCATGTGCAATCAGTTCCGAGAGGAGCGCCTCGGCGGTCTCGTCTTCCAGGCCCCGAATGCGGCCGATATGCGAAGCCAGATACAGGTTGCGGCGGCCGGATTCGGCGAGCGTCCGCACCAGCGGCCTGGCCACTGGAGCAAATGCAATCCTTTCTGCATCCGAGAACTCAGTGAAACCCAGTCTGCGTCGAGAGAACATCAGTGAATGCTCGCCGATCAGTCCGTCAATACGGACCTTCATCGCGTCGGGCAGTCCATCCCAGGCTGCCCGCATATCGGCGAACTCGGTATGCCCGCCGATCGGCGCAATCGACCGTGCGTAGAGCATCGAAACGTAGCCGGTCGGCTCCTTGAATGAGCTGTCGGTATGCCAGAGCCGGTTACCCATCTGAAACATCCGAGTCCGGCTTTTCTGATTCCAGATCTGGCCGTCAGCATCGAGATTGGCGATATCGGCAATTTCCTGCCGGGTGCGTAGCTTGCGTCCGCTCATCTGCACCGCAACAGTCGTTTCATGAGGACCAAAATTAGACGCAAAAGACAGGTGCTGTTCAACGCTGAGCGTCTGCCCCGGGAAAACGAGCACTGCGTACCGAGTGAACGCATCCCTGACCTGGCGCAACTGCTCGGGCGGTAGCGGTGCACTCAGGTCTATGTCACCAACCTCTGCCACGAAATGCTCGGTGACCGGCACAATCGTGATGCTCATTGTCATCTCCTTGGGAGTATCTTCAGTCCGATGGGTCGATTGATTGAAAGGATGATTGGGTGGATTGCATCAGTTCTGTACTGGTCGTGACGAAGCCATCACAGGTCCCGAGCCGACGGGTCGGCCAGCAGAAAGTGTCCGCGCGCCACCGCAATCGGTCGTTTCGGCTCGTCTTGCCAGCAACGGACCTGTACCAGAGCAACTCGAGAGCCAATCCTGACCACTTCGCAGCTGGCGAAACTCTCCTTTGGTCGCCCGGAGCGCAGGTAGTCGATCGAAAAATCAATACCCTTCGGGAATTTTTCGCCTGCAAGGCTTTGAATCAGTTGCACGATTGCCGCCGTCTCGCAAAACCCGGCGACGACCCCACCGTGCAGGGCCGGCAGGCGCGGATTGCCGACGAGTTCATCACGATAGGGCAATCTGAAGATCATCTGATCGGCTGTTTGACTGACGCGGATGCCCAGGTATTGCGCATACGGAATCGGCGTCTCGGGCAGAACGGCCTCGCTTGTGAGTGGCGCCAGCCAGATTGACTCAGTCGCCAGAGCGTCGCCCGCGGGCGTCGGCTGCGCAACGCCTCCAGGGGTTACCGGCCGCGAGCCGACCGCAGTCGACAGCATGAACGTGGCCTGGGTTGTCGCGACGATCTGTTCCGCTGAGTCCTGCCAGACGTTGGCGCGCACGAAGGCAACGCTGCGCGTCAGCCTGTAACAGGCTGCATCGCAATGAAGACTCTTGTCGGGCCCGGCCGATTTCAGGTAGTCCATCCGCAGATCGAGGGTGGCATACGGAAGCTGCTCCTTGAGCGCCGCTCCGACTGCGAGCCCGCAGCACGAGTCTGCAAGGACCGTCAACACACCGGGATGGATCAGTCCACGTTGCGGGTCCCCGAGCCAGTCTTCCCGTGCCGGCAGCATCATTGAACCCTTTGCACGGCTGATTGCAGTGACAGCAGCTCCGATATCCCGCATATGCGGCGCCCGATTAATGTATTTGCGGTTTAGTTCGGCGATGATCGGAGTCATTTCACTGTGGGCAATCGGGCGCTTGAAGCCGTAGATAAGGCTGCTAGAGTTTGTTTTCCCAAATATACGGACAATTTTTTCAAAAAGGGGAGTGCGCTCGGGTGCCCGAGCCTCCCTGCGAAAAACACAGGCCAAAGGCTGTGTTTGCCGTTCGCCCCCGCCCAGCCTCTTGTTCAATCCAGAAACCCCAGGCAGACAAAAACCATGACGAATGATTCAACTTCCCGCACGACCCCGCGACTGCCATTGGAGGGGGTGCGCGTCCTTGACTTGTCCAGAGTTCTGGCCGGACCGATGTGCGCAATGACGCTGGGTGACCTGGGTGCAGAGGTCATCAAGGTTGAGCACCCCGGCCGGGGCGATGACACACGCGAGTGGGGTGCGCGCGTCGGGAAGACCGAGACCGCTTATTTCAATTGCGCCAATCGCA
>JAURMJ010000329.1 GCA_030830765.1 Quisquiliibacterium sp. | reverse complement strand
TGATCCGAGCTGACCATCGGAAAGCCCTGCGTCTCAGGATTCAGGGCGTGATCGCCATCTTCGACCCGGACTTGGCTGCCTTCACAAGATGATCACGAAAAGCTGCCGCCACAGGCGACACCTTTTTGCCGGCCGGATGCACGATATGCCAGGCCGATGGCAGCGGAAAGCCGGCTACGTCGATCACCCTGACTCCATGCTCGCGCTGCAGCCCATGCAGCGCATGACGCGACAGGATTCCAACTCCAAGCCCTCCCGCCACAGCCTCCTTGACGGCCTCATTGCTGCCAAGCTCCAGTCGCACGTCGGGACGAAAACGCTGCTGACGAAAATGTCGATCAATCGACATCCGTGTACCGGACCCTTTCTCACGCAGGATGAATCGCTGCTTTGATAAATCGGCGAGCGCCAGCGGGGCAGCCTGAGCGGCCCGGGCAATAGGGTCAGCATTACGCGCCACCACAACAATCGGATTGGCCATCAGCACGACGGACTCAAGCGAGAGATCGGCAGGCGGCATCGACATGATGTAAAGGTCATCGAGGTTCTCGCGCAGTCGCTGCACGACATGATCGCGATTCAGGATCTGCAGCGAGACATCGATGGCAGGATGGCTCGTGCAAAAGCGGCCGATCAGCCGCGGCATGAAGTATTCGGCGGTATTCACGATGGCAACCCGCAACTTGCCACGGGTCAGCCCCTTGATCGCGTCAACGTGCTGCTCGAAGGCATCCCAATGCTGGCCAATCGCACGCGCCGTCTCAGCCAGTTCACGACCGACATCGGTGAGCTGGATCTTTCGCCCGACCACCTGGTAAATCGGCTGCCCGACGCTCTGAGCAATTTCCTTGAGCTGCATCGACGCAGTTGGCTGCGTCACATGCATCGCGCGTGCAGCGGCGGTCACGCTGCCACTGTCGACCAGAGCAAGAAAAAGCCTCATCTGACGAAAAGTAATATTCATAGACTTTTTTCAATGTTATTGCACTAAATTATTGATTTTACAGTGCATCACATTCTCCCTAGCATCTGCGGTCGGGAGAAAAACCATGAATAACCTTCTCGATCCTGCAATCCTGTTCTTTCTGTTCGGCGTCATGGCCGGTGCTGTTCGCTCCAACCTCGAAATTCCTCAGCCGATCTCGCGTTTCCTGTCGCTTTACCTGTTGATGGCCCTGGGTCTGAAGGGTGGGTTTGCCCTCGCGCACTCGGGCCTCACGACGCAGGTCGCGACCGGGCTCGCAGCCGCTGTCGCACTTGCGATCATCGTGCCACTGGCGGGTTACGCACTGCTGCGTCGATTTATTTCCGGATTTGATGCTGCTGCGGTTGCGGCGACGTACGGCTCGGTCAGCGCAGTGACTTTTGTGACTGCAACCCAGTTCCTCGAAAACCAGCAGATCGCGTTTGGCGGCCATATGGCAGCAGCCATGGCGCTGATGGAATCCCCGGCAATCATTCTGGCCGTGGTGATGGCCAACCGGCTGCGGCAGCAGGTCGGGGCGCCGATCGGCAAGGTGTTGCATGAGTCGTTCACCGACGGCGCGCAGATGCTGCTGCTCGGGGCGATGGTCGTCGGCCTGCTGACCGGCGATGCAGGCAAAGCGGCGATGCAGCCTTTCTCCGGAGATCTGTTCAAAGGCATGCTGAGCTTTTTCCTGCTCGACATGGGCCTGATGGCCGCCCGCAACCTGTCACAGGTCCGAGGGAAATCCCCCTGGCTGCTGGCCTATGCAGTTGTGGCACCCATCGCTCATGCCGCACTCGCGCTGGCCATCGGCTGGGCTACAGGGTTGCCGGCAGGCGACACGACGCTGCTGATGGTGCTCGCAGCCAGTGCGTCCTATATCGCGGTGCCGGCAGCGCTCCGGTTCGCAATCCCAGAGGCGAACCCGTCGCTTTACTTCGGTCTGTCGCTGGGCATCACATTCCCGATGAATATCGTCTTCGGGATTCCCTTCTACAGTTACTGCGCGCAGCACCTGCTGGGCTGAGGCTGCACCGCTCCAGGGGCGAACCTGGCCTCTCGCCAGTGCGTGCAATCAGTCGGGAAACCCTCTGAATACGGCAGCCTCATCAACCGATTTACGCCGCGAAACCACAGCATTGGCCGGAAAGGTCTCATCCGGCCAGCCCAGCGCCACGCACATCTGGATGACCTGATCGTCGGGAATACCGGCGTGCTCGCGCACGACCGGCGACTGCATGATGCCCTGGCTGTTGATCACGCACCCCAGTCCGCGTGACCAGGCTGCATTGACCAGACAGTTGACGACCCCTCCGCAATCGAAGGATGCAATATCGCCGCCTTCCAGAACGCGATCGTAGGTAATCACAATCGACACGGGTGCATCGAACTGGCGAAAGCCGCGCAGCACCCAGTCCTGGCGTTTTGCCTTGTCATCCCGGGCAATCCCCATCGCACCGAACAATTGCTTGGCAATCTCGATCTGACGCTCACGATGCACGCCGCCATAGCCCGGGCCGAGCCGAAACTCGCGGGAATCAGGAACGCCAGCCAGGTTGCGTTCCACATTGCCTTGCCGGATCCGGTCGAGCACCTCGCCAGCCACCACATAGAAGTTCCATGGCTGGGTGTTGAGCGAGGTCGGCGCCCGCATAGCCAGTTCGAGGACTTCGCGCACCAGTTCCCTGGGGACTGGTTTGTCCAGATAACCGCGAATACTGCGTCGTCCGACAATCACGTCATCAAATTGCATCGATTGCTTCCTGGGGGTTGAGGTTCAGCGCGTCAGCTGAATTTCTGACTGCTGACTGCTGAAAGTTTCACTGTTCATTGCTGATGCCTCGATCTGGCGCCGATCGCCCGTTGCCTTCCTGCAATCTGGATGATTCAGTTGGCGTCAAAGGCCTCGCCGATCTGCATGAACCGGCCGCCTGCGATGTAATGCACAGTCCGCATCGAATCGTCAGCACCCTCAAAATGCCAGCGACCGTCGCTGAACACGCGCGGGTCGGCAAGTGCTCCGACAACCTGCCCAATGAACAGGTCATAGACAGATTCATTGCGCTGCTCGCGCAGTACTTCACATTCGAGCCAGCCTGCGCAGCCGGGGACAAGCGGCAGACCGAGCACCGGCCCATCGAAGGGCTGCAGACCCTGAACTGCAAATTTATCCGGCTCAAGCATTTCGCGGCCACTTTCCGAGCCAACAGCCATCGTGAGCCGGGCCATCGCCCGCGTCGGCAGGTTCAGAGCAAAACGTCCGGACGCTTCGATCAGATCGCGCGTGTAGGTCGATTTATCAAGGACCACAACGACCTTGGGCGGGTCAAAATCCAGCGGCATCGACCAGGCCGCGGCCATCAGATTGCGCCGTCCACCGTAGGCCGCACTGACAATGACTGTCGGGCCGTGGTTCAACAGCCGGTATGAGCGCGGCAGATCAACCGCGACCGGAGTTGGATGACCAGCACCTGCCGCGCTCATTGCGACTTACTCGCTTTTCTGACCAATCTCAAAATTGGCCATCTTCTCCAGGGCGCGGACCATCCCTGAGTGATCCCAGCCACTGCCGCCATGTGCAGAACAGGCATTGAAGAGCTCTTGCGCAGTCGCCGTGTTCGGCAGCGAAACGCCCAGTGCCCGCGCGCTGCTCAGCGCCAGATTCAGATCCTTCTGATGAAGCTCGATCCGGAAGCCGGGATCGAAGGTGCGATTGATCATCCGCTCGGCATGCACCTCCAGGATTCGCGAGGAGGCGAACCCCCCCATCAGCGCCTGGCGTACCTTGGCCGGATCGGCCCCGGCCTTTGCAGCAAACAACAAGGCTTCGCTGACTGCCTCGATATTGAGTGCGACGATGATCTGGTTGGCTACTTTTGCCGTCTGCCCGTCACCATTGCCGCCGACCAGGTTGATGTTCTTGCCCATCAGATCGAAGACGGGCTTGATCCGGTCAAACACGGCCTGCTCCCCGCCAACCATGATGGTCAGTGCCGCATTCTTGGCTCCGACTTCGCCGCCGGAGACCGGTGCATCCAGATAGTCGCAGCCAGCCGCATTGATCCGCGCGGCAAACTCCTTGGTGGCGATCGGCGAGATCGAGCTCATGTCGATGACGACCTTGCGTCCGCCATCGGAGGCCTTGCCCAGGCCTGCCGCCACACCATTTTCAGCGAACAGCACGCGCTCGACATCCGGGGTGTCGGGCAGCATCAGGATGATGATGTCGGCCTTTTCAGCAACCTTTCTGGGAGTATCGCAGCGCACTGCATTGCTCGACGCGATTGGCTCACGCACGGTGCTGCGCGTGTTCACGAACAGACTGTGACCCGCCTTGACCAATTGGCCGGCCATCGGTGCACCCATGATGCCCAGGCCGATGAAACCGATGTTCAGAGGAGATACGCTCATTGTGAATCCTTGATGAGAGGCGACAAGTTACAAAGGACGAATGCTAGCCGATCAGCGCCTGCCTTCATCAGCGCTTTCCTTCAATGGCGACCTCAATCAATCGCGCTCCACCCGCAGCAAACGCCTGCGCAATCGCAGGGGCAAGCTTTGCGGCTGCATCGACCCGCACACCCGGCACGCCCATACCAGCAGCAAGTTCAACGAATCCCATCTGCGGGGAACCCAGATCCATCTGCGGATAGGGTTTATCCGAGTTCGCATCAAAACGGTGGCGATAAATGTCAAGATTGTGCTTGAGCACTCGATATTCGCGATTCACCAGAATCACGAACACGATCGGCAGCTCATGCCGCGCAGCAGTCCAGAGCGACTGGATCGAATACATCGCTGAGCCATCCCCTGAGACGCACAGCACGGGTCGTCCTGGATACGCAACGCTGGCTCCTATTGCTCCTGCAACGCCCTGCCCGATGCCGCCCCCACGTGCGCCCAGCAGGCGGTCCGAACCATCAAAGGAAAACGCAGCCGCAAAGTCCATGCTGGCCGTAATCGACTCCTCGACGATGACTGCATCGACCGGCGTTGCACTGGCCAGTTCGGCCATCACACGCGGCATCGAGATCGGGTGGCGGTCCCAGGCCTTTTCGAGGCGCCCCCGATAAGCACTTTGCAACGCGCTCTTTTGCTCAGCCAGCGCCTCGCAGCGTTTTGCCGCAGCGCTGCTCCAGGTCGCATTGGTATGCGCAGCCAGCGCAGCGTCCAGCGCCTTGAGCGTGGCCCCAAGCTCACCGACCACGCCGACATCGATCGCGTGGTTGTAGGCCAGCGGCTTCGCGCTCGATTCGATCTGCAGTACGCAGGCCTTGTCGGGAAACGGTGAACCGGTCGAGAACCAGACTTCCTCAAAGAATGCGCCCCCGACCAGCAGCACGAGATCGGCCCCATCGAAGGTCTTGCGAATCGCTGCTGCATCAAACGGCACGCTCGCGCGCGCATGCGGGTGTTCGCTCGGGAACGATGCATGCCCGCGGATGCCCTCGAACCATACGGGTGCGCCGATGCGCTCGGCCAAAGCGACCAGAGCCGGCACGGCCCCGGTCCGTGCCACCTCATCGCCGACGACAATCAGCGGTGCCTGTGCGCCAAGCAGCCGACTGCACAACTCGTTCACGCCCTGCGGATCGGGTGCAGGCAGACGATGCATCTGCCCCGGGGCCCTGGCCGCGTTTTCGGTCTGCTGTTCCATCACATTGATCGGTAACGCGACAAAGACCGGGCCGTAGGGCGGATCGTTGGCAATCTTGAACGCGCGCCGCATGACTTCATCCATCTCGTCGGCGTCCCGGACCTCGGTGCTCCATTTGGTGACCGGTGCAGCCATTGCGGCCAGATCGTGGCTCAGGATCGGCTCGCGGCGCAGCATGCGTGTGTCCTGCTGTCCGGCCGTAATCACCATCGGCGCGTTTGCCTTCAGCGCGTTGTAGATCATGCCAATGCCGTTGCCCAGCCCAGGGGCCACATGCAGGCTGACAACGGCGGTCTTGCCGGCCGCCCGCGCGTAATAGCTGGCTGCACCCACCGCACAGCCCTCGTGCAGGTGGCAGACATATTCAATGGCGGGATGATCAGCCAGCGCATCGAGCAGGGGGCTTTCGGTGGTGCCGGGATTGCCGAAGATCTTTTCGACGCCATGGGCAACCAGGCTCTGCATAAAAACTTCACGTCCGCGCATCCGAATCACTCCTTTCAGGGTATCGTCGCAATCGTAAAGGCAAGGAGCTGGGACTGACATCCTTGACAGCCGCCCGCGCTGAGCAGGGTTCCAGTGACGGGAACAAAAGACTGAATCGGAGCGAAAGAACATGGCTGCAATCGGCCAGCACGGCAATTTCAATCAGCAGGGCCCCGCAGATGAGCAACATTCATCAGACCCGCTCTCCCCCGCTGAGTCCGATCAATGGATGCAAGGCTTTCCGCCTTCCCAAGGCAAGCTGATCCGCTTCGCTGACCTGCCAGACCTGAAGTACCCAGCGCATCGCTGGCTCTACAGCCATTGGCGCGAGCTGGTCCCAACGACTGCTGTCTGGCGCGGTCATCAGGCATCAGCCGCACTCCCAGAGGCTCTCGCGGACCTGGACGACTTTGCATTCGATGATCCGTCGGGCGGTCGCTGCACGCTGGCTCAGGCGCTGGAACTGAGCGCCACCGATGGCCTGTTGATCCTGCAGGACGGCAAAGTGCTGTTTGAACGCTATGCCGGTGAATTGCGCCCTGAACGACAGCACCGCTGCTTTTCAGTAACCAAGTCCTTCGTCGGGCTGATGGCGACCCAGTTGATTCACAAGGGTGGGCTCGATCCTGAGGCTTCGGTGATCAGCCACCTGCCGGAGCTTTCCGCATCAGGCTGGAGCAATGCCAAGGTCAGGCAGGTTCTGGATATGGTCCTGAACCTGGCCTTTGACGAAAACTATGAAAATCCGGAATCGGATGCTGCCAAGGCCCGCCTGGCGAACGGATCGCTTCCTCGCCCCGCGGGCTATCGAGGCCCAACTTCAATCTGCGAATACCTGCAGTCCGTCAAGGCCGGTGGCCCGCATGATCAGGGGTTCAGCTACATCACACCGAACACCAATGTTCTGGCTTGGATCCTGCAGCGGGTAACCGGAAAACCGCTGGCCACACTGCTCTCCGAGATGATCTGGCAGAAGATCGGGGCTGAACAGGACGGTTATTTTTCAATTGACGAGCTGGGCATGGCCGACGCTGGTGGCGGCTTGTGTGTCACGCTGCGCGACCTGACGCGCTTCGGCGAAATGATCCGCAATGGTGGCCGGGCGCAGGGCCAGCAAGTGATCGATCCGGCGGTCGTTGCCGACATTTGCCGGGGTGCGGATCGCGACAAATTCCGCCATGCCGGCTACACAATGTTCGACGGCTGGTCGTACCACAACCAATGGTGGATCTCGCATGATCGGCATGATGCGATCCGTGCGCTGGGGATCTACGGCCAGCAGCTTTATATCGCTCCTAAGGCGGCGCTGGTGATTGCGCGGTTTGGGTCGCAGCGCGTAGCAGTCGATGAGCGGATCGAGAAGCTGTTGATGAGCGCGTTTGAAGCGCTGGCTGCAGCGGCACGCGAAGGGGATCTGCACTGAACCTGCCCTACGCAGATTCACGCTGCTCAGCGCCGGCAAGCCCATCCACCGACCAATCATCCGGGTCAACTATTTGGCTGTAATCCCGCCATCCACCGGTAAAGCCACCCCGGTGATGAATGATGCGTCATCAGAAAGCAGGAACAGTGCGGCTGCAGCCACTTCCTCGGGTTGCCCGAAGCGCAACAACGGCACGACCTTGCGACGCTCGGCCAGCTTGGCCTCGCTCATATCCTCGCCGCGCCCAGGCTGATCGGGGCGGTTGCCGAACACGGGCAGCATCGGCGTGTCGATGGGCCCGGGGCAGACGACATTGGCCCGGATGTTCTCCGGTGCCAGCCGCAGCGCCAATGCCTTGGCAAAGCCGACAACCGCATGCTTCATCGCTGAGTAGACCGGGCTGTAAGGCGAACCGACCAGACTGGCGGTCGAGCCTGTAAAAACGAAAGCACCACCGCCCCGCGCACGCATGGCCGGGATGGCCATTTCAGTCGTGATAATCACGCTGCGCAGGTTCAGATCGACGGCCAGATCAAAGTCGGACTGGGACAAGCCCTCCACTCGCGCCGGGCCTGGATGGCCAAGATGATTCCAGGCAAAGTCCAATCCGCCGAAGGCTGCCACGGTCGCACTGACCGCCTCGCGTGCACCGGCATCGGTAGCAAGGTCTGCGACCACGCCATGAGCCTTGCCCCCGGCAGCACGGATCTGCTCGACAACAGCTGCAACGCCGGCTGCATCCCGGTCGACCACGCCGACCGATGCGCCTTCGCGGGCGAACAGCAGCGCACCTGCGCGCCCCATCCCCGAAGCAGCTGCAGTGACCAATCCGATCTTTCCCTGCATTCTCATCCGTTGATCCTTATCGATTCAGTCATCTAAAACATCCTCTGCGATTCAATCCATCAGCGCTTGAATCAATCGGTCAGCGAACCTCATCCACCGCGGATCCGATCCAAAACCGGTCGCAGATGCTCGAGAAAACGCGCAGGGTTCTCGCTCATCGGGAAATGGCCCATGTCCTGCATGATCTTCGCGCTGACAGAAGGCCCCAGGCGCTGCGCGAGTTCCTGCGTCGCCTGCGGCGTGCATGAGAAATCGTAGTCGCCGGTCAGCAGATGAATTGGCACCCGATCGGCCTGAATGCGATCAACACGGCCGCGAATATCGCCATCAACCTTGTAGAAATACATGTCGCCCTTGAAGATGCCCGGCCCGCCCTGCATGTAATGCCAGACCGTCTCCCAGCGCTCTGCCTCCGGGCTCGTCGGCGCGGTCAAACCGTAAGCCACTGCACCGCAGACCTCGCCGCCATGCACATCTGGGCGATGCAGCCAGCCGGTGTCGTAGTACGGATCGACCGCTGGCGAGCTTTGCAAC
>JAURMJ010000328.1 GCA_030830765.1 Quisquiliibacterium sp. | reverse complement strand
GGACAAGCAGGCGGTGATGGGCGCGTTCCAGCGTGATGAGGTGAAAGTTCTGGTCGCGACCACCGTCATCGAGGTCGGAGTCGATGTGCCCAATGCGTCGTTGATGGTAATTGAGCATGCTGAACGTTTCGGACTTGCGCAGCTTCACCAGCTGCGTGGGCGCGTTGGCCGCGGAAGCACCGAAAGTGTCTGCGTGCTGATGTACCGCAATCCGCTGTCACCGACGGCGCGGGAGCGTCTGAAGGTCATGTACGAAACCACCGATGGCTTCGAGATTGCCCGACGTGATCTGGCGATCCGCGGTCCGGGGGAGTTTCTCGGAGCTCGTCAGTCAGGGATGCCGATGCTGCGCTTTGCCGATCTTGAACGCGACGCCGATTTAGTGGAGGCCGCGCGCGACTGCGCAGCGCGCATGCAGGTCGATGCGCCCGAGGCCGTGCAGGCCCACCTGGCTCGCTGGATGGCCGGGCGCGACGCGTATCTGGGCGCCTGAGCGGTTAATCGATCAGGCCGGCGCTGCTGGCCAGTGCAAGTAATCCCTCTGCCACCGGGGCGTCGGGTACTGGGATGGCGTCAATGCCAGCGCGTTCGAGTGCTGCGGCGTAGCGGGTCACCAGGGTGTCGGAACCGATCAGCAGGGTCACCGGCGCGGATGAGTCCGTCGCCGCGTCTCTGGCCGGTTCAAGATTTGTCCCCGGGTGCAGGGCAGTGCCGCGGGCATGTGCAATCTCGGCGCCAAGCAGCAGACCGGACAGATAGGCCGGCATCTGTTGTCCGTCGTAACAGCCGAACAAGCCTTCGGCCCGGACCGAGAACAGCAGACTGGTCAGACCGGTCGGGTCATCGAAAGCCCGCTGCAGGCCATCGGTGAAAGCCTGCTGCTGATGCGGGCCATCCGGGGCGGCTTGTTCGGCAAACAGACGGCCAAGAATCGAATGTCGGGCCAGTACCGCATATAGCTCGCCGGTCATGTAGGTGCGAAAACCAACAAGGCGTCGATTGCGCACGCTGACCCATTTGCTGTGGGTGCCCGGCAGCACGATGGTTGCATCGGTCAGGCCCAGCCGCTCCAGGGCGCCGACAACCTGCGTCTCTTCACCCCGGATCACATCATGCGTGCCACTCGGACCGACCGTGCTGACCCCTGGCACGATGCAAAAGCGCCGGCCGGCGAGCAGATCGATCGGCATCAGTGCAGAGGCGAGCTCATCAAATCCGGCCGGGGTCTGGGCATAGGGCGCTTCGCGCCAGCCCTGTCGGCTGCCGATCATACCGCAGGCAATCACCGGCAGATCCGGTTCTGCGTTGATCCAGTCCGCGCACAGGCTTTCAAAGGCTTCACGGAATCGGCCGTCGGTGATGGCCTGGATCCCGGATGCTGTTTCGCGCTGCGACAGGATGTTCCGGTCGGGTCCGAACAGGTAGGCCCGCAGTGAACTGGTTCCCCAGTCCAGGCCGATCAGGGTATTGGCGGTCATACTGCAGTATGAACGATCGGGCGACGGTGACCAGGCCGGCAATTGTTATCATTTCAACGTCATGACGCTTACCGAACTCAAGTACATCGTTGCCGTTGCCCGCGAACGCCATTTCGGGCGCGCTGCTGAGAGCTGTTTTGTCAGTCAGCCGACGCTGTCGGTCGCGGTCAGGAAGCTTGAGGACGAACTGGGCATCCAGATCTTTGAACGTGGCGGCTCCGAGATTTCGGTCACACCCGTTGGCGAGCAGATCATCGATGAGGCACACCGGGTGCTGGAGCGCACCAACACGATCAAGGAAATCGCCCAGCAGGGCAAGGACCCCCTGAGCGGGCCTTTGCGCGTCGGCGTGATCTACACGATCGGACCCTATCTGCTACCCGGACTGATGCCGCGGATGATTGCTGATATTCCGGCGATGCCGCTGATTCTGCAGGAAAACTTCACGGTCAAGCTGTTGGAGATGCTCAGGCAAGGCGAGATTGATGTGGCGGTGCTGGCCGATCCGTTTCCGGATACCGGGTTGGTCACGCAGGCACTCTACGACGAACCCTTTGTTGTGGCCGTACCCAGGGGGCATGCCTGGGCGCGCCGAAAATCCATTGCCTCGAGTGAATTGCGCGACGAGACCATGCTGCTGCTCGGTGCGGGGCACTGCTTTCGCGACCATGTGCTCGAGGTCTGCCCGGAAATGTCGAAGTTCTCCCAGGCCAGCGGGGGCATCCAGCGCACGTTTGAAGGCAGTTCGCTGGAGACGATCCGGCACATGGTGGCCTCGGGTGTCGGCATCACGGTGCTGCCGCTGCTGGCCTTACCTCAGGGGCACAGCTCTGAATTGCTCCACTATCTGCCGTTCCAGGATCCCGTGCCGAGCCGCCGCGTCTCGCTGGTCTGGCGAAAGAGTTATCCGCGCATGCCGGCAGTTGCCGCCCTGCGCCAGGCCATCCTGGCAAGCGAACTGCCTGGCATGATCAAGCTGGTCGACGAGCCAGCTGTGGCTCACTGAACGGACCTCCTCAGTTGAAAAATACACCGACCCAGTACCCGACCGTCGACCAGGCGATCGGCGATACACCCCTGGTCCGGTTGCAGCGGATCCCCGGTGCGGCAAATGCTTCGCGTGGCAACCTGATTCTCGGGAAGCTGGAAGGCAATAATCCCGCAGGTTCGGTCAAGGATCGGCCTGCGATTGCGATGATTGAAAGGGCGCAGGCCCGCGGTGAAATCCGTCCAGGCGATACGCTGATCGAGGCGACGTCGGGCAACACCGGCATTGCGCTGGCGATGGCAGCGGCAATCCGTGGTTACCGGATGGTGCTGATCATGCCGGACAATCTGTCGGTCGAACGGCGTCAATTGATGAAAGCCTATGGCGCCGAATTGATTCTGGTTAGTCGCGAGCAGGGCATGGAGTACGCCCGCGATCTGGCCGCCCGGATGCAGGCCGAGGGTCAGGGCAGGGTGCTTGATCAGTTCGCGAACGACGATAACTGGGCCGCACACTATGAGGCGACCGGGCCCGAGATCTGGCGTGACACGCAGGGGGAGGTGACGCACTTCGTGTCCGCAATGGGTACGACCGGTACGATCACCGGTGTTTCGCGGGCGCTTAAGGAGCGCAATGCGGGGATTGAAATCGTCGGTGCCCAGCCGTCCGAAGGGTCATCGATTCCAGGGATCCGCAAGTGGCCTGACGAGTATCTGCCGGCGATCTATCGGCATGCAATCGTTGATCGCATCGAATATGTCAGTCAAAGCGATGCCGAGCAGATGGCCCGGCGCCTGGCTCAGGAAGAAGGCATCTTCTGCGGTATCTCGGCGGCAGGCGCCTGCTGCATTGCGTTGCGGATTGCTGAACAGGTCGAGAACGCCCGCGTTGTCTTTATCGTCTGCGACCGCGGCGATCGTTATCTGTCGACCGGCGTGTTTCCCGGCTGAGCGCGTACCCATAATCCGCAGGCGTTTGCGAAGGCCTGCAGAACAGCCGCGGAACCAGAGCTGCTCGGCCAGAAAAGCGGCCACTCACCGAGGCAACTTACCCGGGCAGGGGCTCGAGACACGCTTTCACTGGGCTTGCCCGTTCTTCAGGGCCTCGGCCAGTTCCAGCACTGCAGTGGCATAAAAACTCGATCGGTTGTAACGGGTAACCACATAGAAGTTGCGTGCGCCAAGCAGGTACGTTGTTGGGTTGTCCCCGTTGGGCAGATCGATCAGGGCCATTCGGGTACCGTCCGGTACGCTGCCGATCACCTGCACGCCAAAACCGGACAGTTCACCCGACGTGTAGCGGGGTTCAATACCTGCATCGATCAGCGGCTGAAGCGTGTCTTCGCTCGCGATGCGGGTCGGGTAGTAGACCGGACCGCCCGGGACCCAGCCATGTTCAGCCAGGTAACGCGCGACGCTGCCAATCGAGTCGGCAACGCTGCCCTGCAGATCAATGCGGCCATCCCGATCGAAGTCGACGGCATAACGTCGAATGCTGCCGGGCATGAATTGAGGCAGACCGCTGGCACCCGCATATGATCCCCGTGGCTCGAAGGGGTCGATCCCGGCCTCGCGGGTCAAGACCAGAAAATGCTCAAGTTCCCCGGAAAAGAATTCGGCCCGCCGTGGGTAATCGAAGGTCAGCGTGGTCAGCGTCTCAATGATCCTGAAGCTGCCTGTGACCCGGCCATAGATTGTCTCGACGCCGATGATCGCCACGATCACCTCGACGGGGACGCCGTAGATCTGGGCCGCACGTTCCAGCGTTGCGCGGTGCTGCTGCATGAACTCAAGACCGCCGTTGATCCGGGTGCGGTCAAGAAAGCGTGTCCGATAGTCTTCCCATGAGCGCTTGTAGGTCCTGGACGGGGGCGCGATCAGTCGCAGGACGTCTGGCTGCTTGCGCACGGCAGCAAAAGTTTTTTGCAGTGTCTCGGGGTCGTAACGATGGCGCTCCGCCATCATTTTGATGAAGGCCTGGACTTCCTCGCGCTTGTCGTAGTGACCCGGTACGCCGGATTCGCGTCTGGTTGCAGCAGGCGGCTTGGTGCCGATGGTCGAGGGGGCGGTCTTGGCACCTGACCCGGATGGGCTGGTCTGCGCCTGGGCTGCATTCGACAGTAAAGCCGTGGTCATTGCGAGCATTGCAATGCTCATCACGGCCATCAGCACAGGCCGGCGAACAGGCGCAAGAAGGGGGCTGGGACAGATATTCAAGGCTTGAAGGCTCGGATTAATGAGCGTAAGTGTCGCACGTTCGGATCATGCGGTGGCGTTTGCTGCGCGTAGCGTAATGCGTTGTACTGACTGACAATCTGCGTGGCTGCCTGCAGTGCGTCGGTCTGCAGTCGGGGCGCTGCGCGCGCGAGTAACTGCTGTGCGGTCTCATGCGGCTCGTAGACGATGCCCACACGCGCGAGTTGCGCGCAGAATGCGGTAAAGCAACGCTGCAGCGGATCGCGTCTGCGTTCTGCTCGCATCATCGCGATTGCAATCACGCCGATTGCCAGTGCCAGGCTGCCCGCCAGCAGGCCGGCCAGTGCCTTCCAGTCGGATGTGCGCATGCCGATCCTCGAGAGCAGGCGCAGCTGGCTCTGGTCGTCATAACCAAGCACCCATTGGTTCCAGGCATTGACCAGCGCGTCCAGATTCATTTGCAGGCCGCGCCAGGCCGGCAGCGAAATACCCAGACCGGCCAATACGCCCGGGTCCCGTAAGGCCTGCGCACCGCGCTCAACGCGCTCCGGGGCCACTGCGGCCGTCGGATCAATCCTGACCCAGCCGCGCCCCTCGAGCCAGACCTCGGCCCAGGCGTGTGCGTCGGACTGTCTGACCGTCCAGTAGCCGTCGACCGGATTGCGCTCGCCCCCCTGATAACCGGTCACAACGCGGGAGGGGATATCCAGCGCCCGCAT
This sequence comes from Quisquiliibacterium sp., assembly GCA_030830765.1. GTDB lineage: Bacteria > Pseudomonadota > Gammaproteobacteria > Burkholderiales > Burkholderiaceae_E > Quisquiliibacterium. The sequence continues at coordinate 8,872 of JAURMJ010000328.1, read as the reverse complement.
CAGCACAACGAAGGCGCTTGCATAGTGCTCGCAGAACCCGGCTCGCGTATTGAACAGGAAATCATCGACCGAATCGGCCCCCAACGCCGGTGGCGTGCGTGTGTAGCGAAACGGCTGCTCACGGAACATCCGCAGTGCCTGTTGGACGAGCTCTGCCGGATCTGTCTGCCCGGCACGCCACTCGCCCGCCAGCGTCAGCGTGCGGCGATTGAATCCCGGCGGCAGCGCCATCCAGTTGCGAAGACTCAGCTGGGTCTCGTTCAATCCATAGCGAAAATCTGCTGACGATTCGACCCGGTATCGAATCCTGTCCGAGATCGCCCGCGTCGACAGCATCATCATTTGCGGGTCCAGCCGTGCTCCGCCGCCGGGCGCCGCGAGGAGGCGCATCGGTGCCTCCAGCGCCATCAGCCAGGGACGCCGGGTCGGCTCCAGGGTGACCGTATAGCTCAGGGTTGAGCCCGGATCGGCGCTGACCTGCAGCGGGGGTAAACGGACCAGCAGCTCGCGTTGCGGCGACCATCGCCGTCCGTCGAAGCTGCCAAGGACGGGGCCACGCCAGTACCGCTGGGACGCCGTTGGCTCCCGATCATCGAACAGGACGCGGAAAGCAACCGCCTCGGAGTCGGTCAGCTGCGTGATGTCGCCAGGACTCATCGACTCGGACAGTCCGGTGCTTGCCGATCGTGTATCGCGCGGCATTCCCCACAGTGGTCCCTGAACCCTGGGGAAAAGTACGAAAAGCAGCAGTGTCAGCGGAATCGCCTGCGCCAGCAGCAAGGCGGACGTGCGCAGACGGCTGCGCAGTGGCACTTCGCGGCCCTGCAGCTGGATGGTCAGCATGTTCAGCACCAGCGCGAAGACCGCGAGTAGCACCAGGGCCGCAGTGATCATCGACTGTGACTCCAGAAAGGCTGTCAGCAGCAGAAAGAAGCACAGGAAAATCACAACGAACTGGTCTCGGCGCGCACGCAGTTCCAGTAACTTCAGGCCCAGCAGCAAGACCAGGAGAGCAACCCCGGCCTCACGCCCGAGCAGCGTGCCGTAGGCAGCGAAGATTGCTGCTGCTGCTGCGACCACGCCCAGCCTGCGCACGAGGACACCCGGGGTTTCGCGTCGCGTCAACAGCAGGGCAAGCCGCCAGCCGAACAGCGTGCAGAAACCAAGCGCGATTGCCAGGGATAAGGTACCAAGGTGCGGCATAACGGTCAGTGCAATGGCCGCCATCAGCAGCAGCGTCTCGCGTCGCTCACGCGCCCCGAACAGGTTGGCCGGCGCGATCATGGTTCAAAGCTCCAGGCGCGCAAGCGCCTCGAGGCAGCGGTGCGAATGCGCCGGGCCGCTGTCCTCCGCGATGGTCAGGCCCGGCAGTTGCATCGACCAGCGCTCGCCAGAGATCTGTGCATCGATCACCCAGCGAGCGAGCCGCGAAATCTTGGCTTCTGCGTCCATGCCGGCAGGAAGAGCTTGCCAGTCAAGCTGCAGCGACGATCGGGCTCCCCCCTCAAGCTGCCGGCTGAGCAACTCACCCGAGGCATTTCTGGCCACTGCGCGCCACGCAATCCGGGATAGCGGATCTCCGGATTGATAAGGGCGCAAGGCAGCCAGATCCTCGTTGCCGCGGCGACCTTGTCCCTGGCCGTGATCTGCCGCTTCCGGTTCGGGAAGAGCCAGCGGTCCTTCCTGCGGTAATGGGTACACGAGAATCTCGATGGCCGGTTGCCAGTAGGCCCAGGCACGGAACAAGCCAAGCGGATATTCGGTGGACAGCCGCAGCCTGGGCATCATCATCGGGCCGCGTCGTTCAGTGGCAATGGCCAGTTGGACAAGCTGCTGAGCCTGTGGCGGGACATCGGCCACAGCACCGGCGCCACTTCTGCTGGTGTCGATGCGGATCGAGAAACGTTCGAGACGGCCCGGGTTCAGCAGCATCAGGCTCACGTCGGCCGGCTGTCCGGCAAAAACCGGTTCGGCGCGCCCCGGGCGCAGCACGAGGCCAGACAGATTGCGAAACGTATGCAGCATGCCCAGCAGCGCCAGGCCTGCGAGCAGGAAAGTCAGCGCAAAGCCGAGTGAAAGCAGGTAGTTGATCGAGCCGATCAGCATCGCAATCAGGACCAGCCCGTACAGCAGTCCGGCCCGCGTTGGCAGCACGAAGACATTGCGCTGCGCCAGCCGCAGATCCTGGTGCGATGGTTCCTGCGGTCTGCGAATCCGCATCGCAACGCGGTCGGTCCAGCCTGCCACTGACATCCCTGCGTCCTCAGGAAACCGGCACCGACCTGAGCAGTTCAGCGACCAGTTCAGCTCGGGCGCGGTGGGATCCGCCGCCCCCGCGGGCCGGACGCAGCCGATGCCCTGCCACCGGCTGCAGGATGGCCTGCAGGTCATCGGGCAGAACATGATCACGCCCGTCGAGCAGTGCCCAGGCCTTTGCCGCCTGCAGCAGGGCAAGGCCCGCGCGCGGGCTCAACCCCTCGGCAAACTGTGGCGCCCGCCGGCTCATCGCAAGGAGCGCCTGCAGGTAGTCCAGCAGCGCGTCCGAGCAGCGCACCGCTGAAACCTGATCCTGCGCAAGCAGCAGTTCATGCGGGCTCATCTGCGGCTGGAGGCTGTTCATCACCGAGCGTCGATCATTGCCCTGGAGCAGGAGTCGTTCGGCCTGCGGGTCCGGATAGCCGAGTTCGACACACATCAGAAAGCGGTCGAGTTGCGACTCTGGCAGCGCGAAAGTGCCGGCCTGATCCATCGGATTCTGGGTTGCGATGACAAAGAACGGCTCAGGCAGACTCATGGCCTGGCCTTCGGCCGAGACCTGGCGCTCCTCCATCGCCTCAAGCAGCGCGCTCTGCGTCTTTGGCGATGCCCGATTGATCTCATCGGCCAGCAGCACCTGGGAGAACACTGGTCCGCGATGAAAAACAAACTGGCTGTTGTCACGCTCAAAGACGCTGGTCCCGATGATGTCGGCCGGCAACAGGTCGTTCGTGAACTGCACCCGCTTGAACTGCAGTCCCAGCGAAATCGAAAGGGCATGCGCAAGCGTGGTCTTTCCAACACCGGGAAGATCCTCGATCAACAGGTGCCCGCGTGCCAGCAGGCAGGCCAGTGCAAGCCGAATCTGCACCTGCTTGCCCAGGACGATCTCGCCCACCTGGGCCGCGACGGAATGAATTTTTTCAAGCATTGTTTCAGTGTGCCTCGCAGCCGCTGGTCGGCCAGGGCGATGGCTGGTTTTCGGGTCGATGGGCTTAGTCTACCGGGCGTCGACCTCAACCCTGATCGCGACAGACTAGAATCAGTGCAAGAAACCGTGGAGGAAAGCAGTGATGTCAGCCGTGATCCAGAACAGCAATGACGATCAACTGGTCCGTGTCGATCGCGTGGGGACGGTGGTGACCGTGACGATGAATCGTCCGGGGCAGTACAACGCCTTGTCCGAGGGCTTGCTCGATGCCCTGCACAGCACGCTGGAAGCGCTGTCGCGCGACGAGTCCGCCCGCGTTGTCGTGCTTGCGGCGGCCGGCAAGGCGTTCTGCGCGGGTCACGACCTGCGTGAAATGCGTGCCCAGCCGTCACTTGAGTACTACCAGCAGCTTTTCTCGCGCTGCGCCAAAGTGATGATGACGATCCAGACGATGCCGCAGCCGGTCATTGCCCGGGTCCAGGGCATTGCCACAGCAGCGGGCTGCCAGCTGGTGGCGATGTGTGATCTTGCGGTCGCCAGCGAAGAAGCGAAATTCGCGGTCTCTGGAGTCAATCTTGGCCTGTTCTGCTCGACTCCTTCGGTCGCGTTGTCGCGCAACCTGTCGCGCAAGGCCGCGTTCGAGATGTTGGTCACTGGCGAATTCATCGATGCGCAGACTGCAGTGCAGCGTGGGCTGATCAATCATGCTGTACCGGCCGAGTTGCTTGATGCAGAAATCAATCGGATCGCCCAGTTGATCGCCGCCAAACCGGCGGTCGCGATTGCAGCCGGAAAGGGCCTCTTTTATCGCCAGCTTGAAATGGGCATTGATGCGGCTTACCAGCTTGCCGGTCAGACGATGGCCTGCAACATGATGGCCGAGCCCACGCTGGAGGGTGTGCAGGCCTTCATCGAGAAGCGAAAGCCAAACTGGTAATCTGGGCTGTCAATCGGATTTGTCGGCGCTTTCCCGGCGCATCGCTGAGGCGCGTCGTGCTGTCTCCCAGGCGTTTCGCGCCCCCGTGCATTCCGTGTGCGCGAACGGCCGTAGTTCAGCGCTCGCGCAAGAATCACCATCCTCCAACGTCAAAGGTTTCAAGCCATGCAGGCAGCAAGCAAGAACTCGTTGTCGACTCTGGTCAATCATCAGGTGCGTCTGGCCGCCAGGCCGGTTGGTCTGCCCCATCTGGACAACTGGCAGTTCACCACTGAGCCGGTGGCCGAGCCGCCACAGGGCGGCATGCTGGTCAAGAACTTGATGCTTTCGCTGGATCCAGCGATGCGCGGCTGGATGAACGAAGGGCGCAGCTATATCGCGCCAGTCGGGATCGGTGAGGTGATGCGTGCCGGGGGAGTCGGTCGTGTGATCGCGTCCTCGAATTCGCGCTGGCCTGTTGGCACCTATCTGAGCGGCATGCTTGGTGTGCAGCAGTACAGCGTGTTTGATGATCGCTCGATTCCGCGCTCGGCGCTGGCCCCGATCGACCCACAGCTTGCTCCACTCTCCAGCTGGCTCAATGCCCTGGGCATGCCCGGTATGACAGGCTACTTCGGTTTGCTTGAAGTCGGTCTGCCCAAGGCCGGAGAAACTGTCGTTGTGTCTGGTGCAGCTGGTGCGGTCGGGCAGATGGTCGGTCAGGTGGCAAAGATCATGGGCTGCCATGCGGTCGGCATTGCCGGCGGCGCCGACAAGTGTCAGTTCGTCGTCAATGATTTGGGTTTTGATGCCTGCATTGACTACAAGGCCGATTCAGTGCGTGACGGGCTGAAGGAACACTGCCCGGACGGCGTCGACATCTATTTCGACAATGTCGGGGGCGAGATTCTCGACATCGTGCTGACTCGCATCAACATGAAAGCTCGCATTGTCATCTGCGGTGCGATCTCCCAGTACAACAACACAACCCCGGTGCGCGGACCGGCTAATTATCTGTCTCTGCTGGTTCATCGCGCCCGCATGGAAGGCATCGTCGTCTTCGACTGGGCTGACAAATTTCCGGCCGCAGTGCGGGAAATCGCTGGCTGGATGCAGGAAGGCCGGCTGCGGTCGCGAGAACATATCCTTGAGGGGGGCATCGCGCAGTTTCCCGAAGCACTGAACATGCTGTTCAGCGGACAGAATTTCGGTAAGTTGGTGCTGCGGGTTGGCGACGAATGAACTGACCGGGTGGGGCATAAAGGAGGCGTGATTCATGCCACGCCGTCGGCTCAGCCTGAGCGGGCCCCGTACCCAGGTGTGCGGAGCATTTATAATCAACGGTTTTCCATCAGCGACGAGATCCAATCGATGAAGATCCTGGTACCCGTGAAGCGTGTTGTTGACTACAACGTCAAGGTGCGCGTCAAGAGTGACGGCAGCGGTGTGGACATCGCCAACGTCAAAATGTCGATGAACCCGTTCGACGAAATCGCCGTCGAAGAGGCGGTCCGCCTGAAAGAAAAGGGCGTGGCCACCGAGATCATTGCAGTCAGTTGCGGTGTCACAGCCTGCCAGGAGACGCTGCGTACTGCGCTGGCGATCGGTGCCGATCGCGCCATCCTCGTCGAGACCGATGCCGAACTGCAGCCGCTGGCTGTGGCCAAGCTTCTGAAGGCGGTCTGCGATCGCGAGCAGCCGCAGCTGATGATTCTGGGCAAGCAGGCCATCGACGACGATGCCAATCAGACCGGTCAGATGCTGGCTGCGCTGGCCGGCATCTCGCAGGCGACGTTCGCCTCGAAGGTCGAGGTCGCTGACGGCAAGGCCCAGGTCACTCGGGAAATCGATGGCGGCCTTGAGACCATCACGATCTCGCTGCCGGCGGTGGTGACCACTGACCTGCGCCTGAATGAGCCGCGCTACGTCACGCTACCGAACATCATGAAGGCCAAGAAGAAGCAGCTTGACGTCGTCAAGCCCGACGAACTGGGTGTCGACCCGGCTCCGCGCCTGAAGACGCTCAAGGTGGTCGAGCCGGCTGGTCGCCAGGCCGGCATCAAGGTCGCTGATGTCGCCGCGCTGGTTGACAAGCTCAAGAACGAAGCCAAAGTTATTTAAGGAGTCCCAAATGGCAGCTCTGGTCATCGCGGAACATGACAACGCGTCGCTGAAGGCAGTGACGTTGAACACCATTACTGCTGCAGCGCAGGCCGGCGGCGAAGTCCACGTGCTGGTCGCGGGTGCTGGGTGCGATGCTGCAGCCCAGGCTGCAGCGCAGGCCGCTGGAGTCACCAAGGTGCTGGTTGCGGACGCAGCGCATCTGGGTCAGCAACTGGCCGAGAACCTCGCGGCACAAATTGTTGCCGTTGCAGGCGGCTACTCGCACGTGCTGGCACCGGCCACCGCGGTTGGCAAGAATGTGATGCCGCGCGTTGCTGCCTTGTTGGATGTCGCGCAGATCTCCGACATCACCAGCGTTGAGTCGGCCGATACCTTTGTGCGTCCGATCTATGCCGGCAATGCCATGGCCACCGTGCAGTCGGCTGATGCAATCAAGGTCATCACGGTACGGACCACCGGCTTCGATGCCGCGGCTGCGACCGGCGGCAGTGCGGCGGTCGAGAAAATCGATGTGATCGCCGATAGCGGCCTGTCCTCCTTCATGTCCAGCGAACTGGCCAAGAGCGATCGCCCTGAGTTGGCAGGCGCCAAGATCGTCGTGTCTGGCGGTCGCGGAATGGGCTCATCGGAGAATTTCAACGCGGTACTCGAGCCGCTGGCTGACAAGATCGGTGCAGCGTTGGGAGCATCGCGCGCCGCAGTGGACGCCGGCTACGCGCCCAATGATTGGCAGGTCGGTCAGACTGGCAAGATCGTGGCGCCACAACTGTATGTTGCCGTCGGGATCTCGGGAGCCATTCAGCATCTGGCCGGCATGAAGGACAGCAAGGTGATCGTTGCGATTAACAAGGACGAGGAAGCACCGATTTTCGGTGTATCCGACTATGGTCTGGTCGCCGATCTGTTCAAGGCTGTACCCGAGATGGTCGACGCGCTCTGATTGTCAGTTGACCGGGGCGAGCCAGACCAACGGGTAACGGGTCCGTTGCCCGTGAATTCCTTTGACCGATTCTGAGTTTTCGGAGTGAACCGATGAGTTACATCGCCCCCGTCAAAGACATGATGTTCGCGATCCGGGAGTTGGCCGGGCTGGACGAGGTCGCCAGGCTGCCCGGGTGTGAGGATGCCACCGACGAGACGGTTGAGGCCGTTCTTGAGGAGTGTTCGCGCTTCGTGCAGGATGCGATCGCGCCGCTGAACTGGGCTGGCGATCAGGCGCCTTCCTCATTGTCCAACGGGGTTGTCACGACCACCGCAGGGTTCAAGGAAGCCTTTGCGCAGTATGCGCAGGGCGGCTGGCAGGGCCTGCAACACCCGCCCGAGTTCGGTGGTCAGGGGCTGCCCAAGCTGGTGGCCACGCCCTGCCTGGAGATGCTGAACGCGTCCAATCTCGCATTCGCGTTGTGCCCTTTGCTGACAGACGGCGCCATTGAAGCGCTGCTCACCGCCGGTACGCCTGAGCAATGCGAGCGGTTCATCCCGCCGATGGTCGAGGGCCGCTGGACCGGCACCATGAATCTGACCGAGCCTCAGGCCGGCTCGGACCTGGCTGCAGTACGGACCAAGGCCGTTCGCCAGCCTGACGGCACCTACCGGATCAGCGGCCAGAAGATTTACATTACCTACGGTGAGCACGATATGGCCGAGAACATCGTCCATCTGGTGCTGGCTCGCACGCCGGAAGCGCCGGCTGGCGTCAAAGGCATTTCGCTGTTCATTGTGCCCAAGGTCATGGTCGATGCGCAGGGCAATCTGGGCAAACGCAACGATGTCTGGTGCACGTCCATCGAGCACAAGCTGGGCATCAAGGCCAGTCCGACCGCAGTGCTGATTTACGGCGATGGCAAGGGCGAGGTCGGTGTTGGCGAGGATGGCGCTCCGGGGGCGATCGGTTATCTGATCGGTGAAGAGAACCGCGGCCTTGAGTACATGTTCGTGATGATGAATGCGGCCCGCTTCGCGGTCGGCATGCAGGGCGTTGCGATTGCTGATCGGGCTTACCAGAAGGCTGTGAGCTTCGCGCGCGACCGGGTTCAGAGTCGCGACGTGGCTGGCTCCGCTGCTGCGGTCACGATCATTCACCATCCCGATGTGCGCCGCATGCTGATGCAGATGCGTGCGCTCACCGAAGGCGCGCGTGCGCTGGCGTATGTTGCAGCCGCCGCCAGTGATGCGGCGCACTGCCATCCGGATCCGGAAGTGCGCAAGCAGAACATGGCCTTCTACGAATTTCTGGTGCCGATCGTCAAGGGCTGGTCCACCGAGATGTCGCTCGAAGTCACGTCGCTGGGCGTGCAGGTGCATGGTGGCATGGGCTTCATCGAAGAAACCGGCGCAGCGCAGCACTATCGCGATGCCCGCATCCTGCCGATCTACGAAGGCACCACCGCCATTCAGGCCAACGACCTGATCGGTCGCAAAACCATGCGCGACGGCGGCGCTGTGGCCCGCGCGATCATCGCGCAGGTGCGTCAAACCGAGCGCGAACTTGAGTCCGCCGATGGTGGCGATCTGGCCGCCATTCGCAATTCGCTGGCTGCCGGTTCGAATGCGCTTGAGCAGGCCGTCGCGTTCATGGTCGACAACGCCAAGACGGACATCCGCGCCGTCTTTGCCGGCAGCGTGCCCTACCTGCGCCTGGCCGG
>JAURMJ010000327.1 GCA_030830765.1 Quisquiliibacterium sp. | reverse complement strand
TGCTGGAGCGTGAGCCGAAGTTCCGCAACCAACCCGAGCGCGTGGTGGAGTATCTCACCCGACAGCTGCACGATGTGCCGTACAACCTGCTGGCTATTTGTCTGACCGGTTACATGCTGTCCGGGGCAGGCGGGATGATCATCGGTGGTCTGCTGGCAACCGATGAGCATCGCGCTGAAAAAATCATTGCAGTCGCGTTTGCAGTGGCAGCGTCGATGGCTCTGCTGGTCGGTTTTTCCGGGCTGCCCGGTTGGAGCATCCCCATGCTGTTCATTGTGATGGGTGTGGGTACCGGAATCGCCGGACCGTCCCGTGATCTGCTTGTGCGCAAGGCGACGCCGCCGGGGGCGACCGGTCGGGTCTATGGCATGGTCTATTCAGGTCTGGATGTCGGGTCGGCCATTGCGCCGGCCATGTTTGGTCTGCTGATGGATGCCGGTCATCCGGCGCTGATCTGGGCGGGCATCGCGCTGTTCCAAGGCCTGATGATTGCCAGTGCGCTGAACATCGGCAAAGCCAGTGCGCGCAACGCGGTGGCCCCGGCGGTCTGATGAATCCGTCCGATCCCGACGACCCCCTGCAGGCAGATCTGCTTGGCGACGATCCTGCACTCGATCGTGGGCAAAAGGGTGCTGAGGGGCGGACGCGGACTGATCATCTTTCCTTCCCTGCAAGCGCCTCATCGGCAACCGTGCCTGCGGGGCCCAACTCAGACGACGACCGTGCCTCGGGTCTGGCCATCGGCGTTCCGCTTGCGGAACGCCTGCGCCCGACGACGCTCGATGAGGTGATCGGCCAGACCGAACTGCTTGGTGAGGGCAAGCCGCTGCGTCTGGCATTTCAGTCCGGCAAACCGCATTCGATGATCCTATGGGGTCCGCCGGGCGTTGGAAAAACCACGCTGGCCCGTCTGACTGCCAATGCCTTTGACTGCGAATTCATCGCGCTGTCAGCCGTGTTTTCCGGCGTCAAGGACATCCGCGCCGCGATGGAGCAGGCGCAGCGCAATCAGGCGCAGGGTCGGCGCACGATTCTTTTTGTCGACGAGATCCATCGCTTCAACAAGTCGCAGCAGGATGCGCTGCTGCCGTACGCGGAGTCGGGCCTGGTGACCTTCATCGGGGCGACGACCGAGAATCCGTCCTTCGAGGTCAATTCCGCGCTGCTGTCCCGGGCGCAGGTCTATGTGCTGAAGTCGCTCACCGAGACCGAGTTGCGTCAACTGCTTGAGCTTGCGCGCAACAAGGCCTTGTCTCACCTGGAGTTTGATGCGGCAGCCATCGACACGATCATCGGTTATGCCGACGGGGATGCGCGCCGCTTTCTGAACCTGCTGGAGCAATGCGACACCGCAGCTGGTGCCAGCGGGACCAGCCGCATCGATACAGCCTTTGTCGAGAACGCGCTCACGCTGAACGTAAGACGTTTTGACAAGGGCGGAGACAATTTCTACGACCAGATCTCCGCGTTGCACAAATCGGTGCGCGGTTCGAACCCGGATGCTGCGTTGTACTTGCTGTGCCGGATGCTCGACGGTGGTGTGGACGCGCGCTATCTGGCTCGTCGCATCGTCAGGATGGCCTGGGAAGACATCGGCCTGGCCGATCCTCGAGCCATGCAGGTGGCCAACGACGCGGCCACAACCTATGAGCGGCTGGGTTCACCGGAGGGTGAACTGGCGCTTGGGCAGGCGGTCATCTATCTGGCTGTCGCGGCCAAGAGCAATGCCGGCTACAACGCCTATAACGCGGCGCGTGCCTTCGTGAAGCAGGGGGCCAGCGCTGAAGTTCCAGTGCACCTGCGCAATGCGCCGACGCGCCTGATGAAGGAACTTGGTTACGGACACGCCTATCGGTATGCCCATGACGAGCCGCATGCCTATGCCGCCGGTGAGACCTATTTTCCGGACGGAATGCGTGAACCGAGGTGGTATCAGCCGGTGCCCAGAGGCCTGGAAAGCAAAATCGCTGAGAAATTGGCTTTTCTCAGAGATCTGGATGCGAAGGCGCGTGACCAGGAATAGCCTGGGTTGGCCTCGCTCAAGCGTTCGTAAAATCTACGTTGGGCCCTGCGACAGCTGCTCCTGCAGCCATTCTCTGAAGGCCTGCACCCGCTCGCTGCGCGATTCAGCGCTTCGAACCGACAGGAAATGCATCGGCAGGCGGATCGCCTCAAACTGCGTGCCGCCGACGATCACCAGCTCGCCGCGACGCAATTCGCGTTCGGCAAGCCGGGTGCTCTCCAGGGCAACCCCCATGCCATCGACGGCGGCCGATATGACCAGAGCCGCCCGGTCGAACGATGGGCGTGGCCGTTGCGGCAGGCTCATGCCGTTATGGGAGAACCAGTCGGTCCAGCTGACCTGACTGAGCGGTGAGTCGATCAGCGTCAAGGTCTGCAGGGCACCCCGGGGGTCTTCGCCTTGCGCCAGCAGGTGGGGCGCGACCATCGGCATGATCTCCTCGTCACCGAGCTCGAGCACCTCGACGCCTGGGCTGCGTCTGACCGAGCCGTAGGAGATCGCGATGTCGATCTCCCGGGCCATATTCAGGTCCAGCGGGTCAGCGCCACTGGTCAGTCGGATCGTGATCTGCGGATAGCGCTTGATGAAGTCAGGCAGCCTGGGACCCAACACCTTCACTGCGAAACTCGGTGCGCAGTGCAGTGCCAGGATCTGGTCATTGCCTGGGAGGGAAACCTCGGCGCAGGCCGCTTCCAGCGCATCGAATACTCGGGTCAGCCCCAACAGTAATCTTCGTCCCTGCGGCGTCGGCTCAACGCGCCGATTGCGTCGGACAAAAAGTTCCTGGCCAAACTCAGCCTCAAGATCTCGGATCTGATGGCTGATCGCGGAAGGCGTCAGATGCAGTTCGCTGGCTGCCAGAGCAAAACTCTCGTGGCGAGCCGCCGCTTCGAAGGCTCGCAATCGACCAAAATTCGGGATCTTTCTCATCTGGATTGACTAATCATGAAATTAATTCATGTTTTCATGAAAAAACATCGTTTGTCCAGCCAGCGACTGCGGAGCATCATGCAGCCTTCAGTTAAATTCGCACATAGCGCTGACAAGGAATTTTCATGCTGCAGGCCGTGAGTCCGAACTACCGTGAATATCAATTCGATCCGACCCGTGATGAGAAGGTCTCGGTCTATCAGCCGGATCAACCCGGTCTGATCTTCCCGGGGATTCCGACCTTCGCCAGTCATGCCGATCATCGGCAGTATTTGAAAGAGCGCCTGGTCGGTGCCTGCCGCGCCTTTGCGCTGCAGGGCTTCGACTATGGTTTTGCCGGTCATCTGACGATCCGCGATCCGGAGCGGCCTGAGCTTTACTGGACCAACCCGATGGGCGTGCATTTCTCGCAGGTCAAGGTTTCGAACCTGATCCTGGCCGACCACGAAGGCAATGTCGTGGAAGGCCGGCATGCGCTGAACCGTGCCGGTTTTGTGCTGCATGCGGCCGTGCATGAGGCTCATCCGGACATCCTGGCGATGTGCCACGCACACACCACCTATGGCACAGCGTTCGCATCCCTGGGCAAGAAGCTGGAACCGATCTCCCAGGACGCGGCAGCTTTTTACGAAGATCACGTTGTGATCGGCGACGAAGGCGGGCAGGTCGCCGTCGAGGTCAAGGCTGGTCACAAGGTGGCTTTGGCATTCAAGGGTGTGAAGGCCGCCATCCACCAGAACCATGGCCTGCTGACCGCAAGCCGTCACAGCATCGAAGCCGCTGCCTTCTGGTTCATTGCCCTGGAACGTTGCTGCCAGCAGCAGCTGATGATCGAAGCCTCAGGCGTCAAACCGAGATTGGTGTCCGAGGAGCGTTCGCGCTACAGCCGTGAGCATGTTGGTAGCGAGTACATCGGCTGGCTGCACTTCCAGACGATCTGGGGTCATCTGCTGGCCACTCAACCGGATATGTTTGACTGAGTTGCGGGTCTGAGTAGCGGCACTGAGTAGCGGCACTGAGTCGTGCAAGGGCAGGGGGCGCTTCGGCGCCCCGCTGTTTTTCTGCAGCGCGAAGCGCATGCCTGCAGCCGGCTTGCGCAGGCTTTCGAGGGCCGACTGATAAAATGGAGACTTTCCTGCCGCTTGCGGCCCTCACTTAAAGACCGACCCAATGCTTGATCTCCAATTGCTGCGCAAGGACCTGGATTCGGTTGCCGCCAGGCTCGCTGATCGCGGTTTTCAACTCGATACCGACGCGTTCCGAGCCCTCGAGGCTGAGCGCAAGACGCTGCAGACCCGGACCGAGGAGCTGCAGTCGCGGCGTAACTCCCTGTCCAAGCAGATCGGTGCGTTGAAGTCGCGTGGTGAGGACACTTCGGCAGTGATGGCCGAGGTCGCAGGCATCGGTGATGGACTCAAACAGGTCTCGGAGCAGAACGATGCTGTGCAGGCCCGCCTCAATGACTGGCTGGCCACGATCCCGAATCTGCCGCATACGTCGGTCCCGGTCGGAAAATCCGAAGCCGATAACCTCGAGGTGCGCCGCTGGGGTGAACAGCCGGTCTTTGAAAAGGCACCGCTCGATCACGTCGACATCGGCGCGCCGCTGGGGCTGGATTTCGAAACCGGTGCAAAGCTCTCTGGCGCGCGGTTCTCCGTGATGCGGGGGCAGATTGCCCGTCTGCATCGCGCACTTGCGCAACTGATGCTCGACGTCCAGAGCGGCGAGCACGGTTACACCGAGTGCTACACCCCGTACATCGTCAACGCCGATTCTCTGCGGGGTACCGGACAGCTGCCTAAGTTTGCCGATGACCTGTTTGCCACCCGCAAGGGCGGTCAGGATGGGGACGGTGAAGCGCTCTATCTGATTCCGACCTCGGAAGTGCCGCTGACTAATTTTGTGCGCGACGAGATTCTGGCTGCCGATGCATTGCCTTTGAAGCTCACCGCCCACACGCCGTGCTTCCGATCCGAGGCCGGATCTTATGGGCGTGATACGCGCGGCATGATCCGCCAGCATCAGTTCGACAAGGTCGAGATGGTGCAGATTGTTCAGCCCGAGACCTCATACGATGCGCTCGAGCAGATGGTCGGCCACGCTGAAGCTATTCTGCAGCGACTGGGACTACCGTATCGTGTCATGCTGCTGTGTACCGGGGACATGGGATTCGGAGCAGCCAAGACCTACGATCTGGAGGTCTGGTTGCCCGCACAGAATGCGTACCGCGAGATTTCTTCGGTTTCCAACTGTGAAGCCTTCCAGGCGCGCCGGATGCACGCGCGCTATCGCAATGCGCAGAACAAGCCCGAACTGGTGCACACGCTGAACGGTTCCGGGTTGGCAGTCGGCCGCACGCTGGTCGCGGTGCTGGAGAATTACCAGCAGCCGGACGGTTCGGTCCGCGTCCCTGAGGCGCTACGGCCCTACATGGGCGGACTGGAATTGCTCAGGGCTTGAGGGGCTGGGCAAGCGGCGATCAAGAACGTTGCGGGCGCCACAATTGGGAGCTGGTGTCTGATGCAGCAGGGTATTTTTGCTGCATCAGCGGTGCGAGTGCGTCAAAAGTCCGGATCGAGGCTTCTGCTATACTGAGCGGCTTCGATCGTGGAGAGGTGGCAGAGTGGTCGAATGCGCCGGATTCGAAATCCGGTGTACGGTTATACCGTACCGTGGGTTCGAATCCCACCCTCTCCGCCAGTCAACCATGACCAAATCTGCATGAGGCCCCCCGGCGGGGCTTTTTTGTTCTCAAAGGAATTTG
>JAURMJ010000326.1 GCA_030830765.1 Quisquiliibacterium sp. | reverse complement strand
CAAATCCGGTGCCTTGCAGGCGCAGACCCAGCGACTTGCGAACCCCGCTCTGACCGCCGTCGCAGGCAATCAGCCAGTCGGCCTGCAGCGCGTAGTCCTGGTCGGCGCAACGGACCTGCAGCGTGACGCCGTCATCCTGCTGTGTGAAGCTGTTCAGTGAGGTTCCCCAGCGGATATCGATCAGATCATTACGTCGTCCTGCCGCCTCAACCAGGAACTGCTCGATCCAGTACTGCTGGATGTTGATCATCGGGGGCAGTTTCTGGTTTGCATCGTCCGGCATTGTGAAATGCAGGATTTCCCGGTCGCGGAAAAACGTCCGGCCGCCTTGCCAGGCTAGCCCCTTGTCCAGGTGCGGGTCCAGGGCATCAAGACGCTGCAGAATCTCGAGACTGCGTCGCGAGATGCAGATGGCACGACTGCCGTTGCAAACGGTGGTGTCCTCTTCGAGCACGACACTGGCAATGCCCCAGTTGGCCAAGGCAAGCGCAGTTGCCAAACCGACCGGTCCGCCGCCGGCGATCACGACAGGATGACGCCGCGTTTCATGCCCGTCGGTCAATGCCGGGAGTCTGGCTGGATGCTCGTCATAGGTAAACGGACCGATCTGCTTGGGGGCCTGCATCGTTCCTGCCTCTGCTGTTGGCGGGCATCTGTACGCGGCCGAGGGTTCGGCGCATACCCTGAACGATCACGGATTGGCGCGTCGGAACTTGAGCCACTGCATGTAAAGCACGCCACTCATCACGACCCCGCCGCCGATGATCTGCTCGCCCGTGGGATGAAAACCGAAGGGTATCGCAATCAGCACGCCGAAAACCGGCACTGTGTTCTGCCAGACGGAGCCGGGCATCAGGCCGATCCGGTTGACGCCGATATTCCAGGCCACACCGCCAAGCCCGGTTGCCAACGTTCCGGTGATGATCAAAAAAGAGATCGCCTGCAGGTCCGGCGGTATTTTCGCGCCACCGGCCATGTCGAACTGGTGAAAGACCAGCCAGCTCAAGGCCAGCCAGACGCAGGTGCCGGTCATCGACACGAAGGTGCGCTGAAGTTGCGGGGTTTCTGCTGGGAACCAGCGCTGCGAGAAGATCGAGTAGAGCGTCCAGGAAACCAGGGCGGCGATCACGAAGATCTCTCCGCCCTGCAGGCTCAGGCCCTGACCGCTGGCGCTGCTGCGGCCATAGATCGCGATCGCAGCTCCGATCACCGTGAGTGTTGCCGCCCCCCAGAATCCTGGCTCCAGCCTGGCACCAATGGCGAGGCGCATCGTGATCGCGGCATAGACCGGTGTGCCAGCCATCAGTGCTGCTGCGGTGATCGGATTCGTGTAGCGCAGGCCAAGGTTGTAGAACGTGAAGAAGGCGCCCATCGTCAGCGTCAGCCAGATGAAACGCGAGGCTGGCAGTGGGTTGCGCAGCGCCTGCGAGCCAAGCGTGAAGAATGCAAGCGTGCCCAGGATCAGCATCGCGATGGCCACCCGCACAGCGGAAAGAAAAAACGGATCGAAGGTTTTGAACAGGACTGCGGTGAAGGGGATGTTCATACCCCAGACGAGGCTGGAGAACAGGTAGCAGGCGGTGCCCGTGACCAGCGCACTATTCATGTTTTTTTTCACTGTCGGCGCTCGGCTCAATCGACAAATTCGATACTGATGGTGCCGATCGGGCCGTAATCGGCATCCACGCGGTCTCCAGGCTTGACTGTGATCGGCACCAGGCAGGTGCCGGTCGTGACAACCTGTCCGCTCTGCAGCACCTGGCCGCTGGTGCGCAGCTCGTTCGCGATCCAGGCCAATGCCACGCGCGGATCACCCAGGACGTTCTCGCCCTTGCCGATCATCGGCGCCTGTCCGCTCGCATGGCATTGCACGGTGTGGGCGCGCAGATCAAGTGCGCGCCAGTCACAGTCGCTTGGCGCTCCGAGCATGAAGCGGTGCGCGCAGGCATTGTCTGCGATCAGCTGCGCCGCCCCTGCATGGGCGAAGTCCTGATATCGCGAGTCGGGAATCTCGATTGCCGGGTGCAGCGTATCGACAGCATCAAGCACTTCCTGAACCGAGTAGGCCTGGTCGCGAGGCCCCAGGTCCCGCCCCATGCGGAACGCGAATTCAACTTCAGCGACGAACATCTGTGTGCCTTGGAGCGAGACGCTCGCGCCTGCCGGGTCGATCTGTCCGTCAAGCAGACGACCGGCCAGCGGCCCGTCGACGCCAATGTGGGTCTGACCGGCATTGCTGGTGGCGGCAATCTTCCAGCCGAACACCGAACGACCGCTGACGTCCAGCATC
This sequence comes from Quisquiliibacterium sp., assembly GCA_030830765.1. Lineage (GTDB taxonomy): Bacteria > Pseudomonadota > Gammaproteobacteria > Burkholderiales > Burkholderiaceae_E > Quisquiliibacterium. Next base: position 1,529 of record JAURMJ010000326.1, on the reverse strand, counting down.
GCCTGCTGAATCCGGTAGCCGTCGAGTCGTGACAGCGGTCGGCAGTCATCGGGCAGGGCAGCCAGAGGCCGCTGTGCTTGCCAGGCATCCCAGAGAAGGCCCGCGGCGCGACTGGCTTGTGTGCTTGAAAGGCTCATGGTTGGTCCGGAAAGTGATTCAACACCAGCCCGCTCCTCGGCCGGTCAGGGTCCGGTGCACGGCCGGACAACAGCGCATCGGCGACAGTTGCACTGCTACGCACCGAGGCTGGTGTGACAGCATCAGGATGATGCCATGCCGGACACGTGAGCCGCTGGGGGAGTTGTTCAGGGTTTCGATAGTCGAAACCCTGTCTTCGCTCGCGGATGGGAGCCGCGTATGCTTTCGTCAGACACTGATGCGAGCATGCACGCGCCCTGCCGGCGCTCAGGACAACCGGAAATCAGGAGAACAACGATGGGACAGATGATCGAATTCAAGCGCCCCGATGGCGGGAGTACGAAGGGGTATTTTGCGCAGGCCGGTGCGGGTCGGCCGTCGGTGATCGTGATCCAGGAATGGTGGGGCTTGAATGATCAGATCTGCGGAGTTGCAGATCGTTTTGCCCGGGCAGGCTTTAACGCGCTCGCGCCCGACCTGTACGAAGGGCGTGTGACCCAGCAGCCCGATGAAGCCAATCATCTGATGAGCGGTCTGGATTTTCCGGGGGCGACCCACCAGGACCTTCGAGGCGCTGCCCAGCATCTGGCCGCATCAGGCGGCAAGGTGGCCGTGATGGGGTTTTGTATGGGGGGCGCTCTGACGATCGCCGCCTCGGTGCATGTGCCTGAGGTGTCTGCGGGCGTCTGCTTCTACGGGATTCCGCCGGCCGAATTGGCCAGCCCCGCCAACATCAAAATTCCGTTCCAGGCACATTTTGCCAACAAGGACGACTGGTGCACACCGCAGGCTGCCGATGCGCTTGAGCAGCAGATGCGCGGTGCTGGGTTGAATCCTGACATCCATCGCTATGACGCCGCGCACGGGTTTTTCAATGAGCGCCGCGCCGATGTCTATGACGCGAACTGTGCCGACCAGGCCTGGCAACGCATGATGGCCTTTCTGGGCACAAACATCGCTTAAGGCAGAATTATGGCCTGGCAGCTTATTGGCCAGGCTGGAGTAAGAAGTTCGGCGGCCCGCTGGGGCCGTTTTTTGCGGCACCAAGGTCTTTTTCGGACCGATCGTGTCGGCTCACTCATCTTGATTCATTGACTACTTCCTGGTGCAGCAATGATTGAACTGTCTGACAAAAAAATTATCGGCCCAGTGATCCGCCTGAATTCGGCCGATAACATTGTTGTGGCCCGTGTCGATGTTGGCATCGGGACACCCGTCCCGAGCGAAAACCTGACGCTTCGCAGCCAGGTGCCTGCCGGCTACAAGATCGCGGCGCGTGCCATTGCCAAAGGCGAGCCGATCCGCAAGTACAACGTTGTCGTCGGCTTTGCAGCAACCGACATCGCGGCCGGTACGCTGGTCCACAGCCATAACACCGAGTTTCGCGAGTT
>JAURMJ010000325.1 GCA_030830765.1 Quisquiliibacterium sp. | reverse complement strand
GCCGCGCTCGAGAGGTTCGATCGCATAGCGCAACAGGCCGACGCCGCGAGCGCCCAGATCGGACAGCTCCACGACCTTGACTGATGATGTACTGATGTCGATCCCGATCAAAGCGGGAGACGCCCGCCGGGAAAAACTGGGTAGACTAAATGCCACCGGAACCCCTCTGAACCGAAAAATCCTTTTTGTTCAAAGACTTAAGCGGTTTTATTAAAACTCTTTCAAAATGCTAGCAACTTTCTTTCTTCACTGTAAAGTTTTTAGAACGTTCAGGACACCTGAAACAACAGCCTTCCGTCGCAATCAGGCGACCGCCAGGCGGTCAACCCAGACGTTCGAGCACTCATTGATCCACTGACAGCACATGCCAAAGCAGGAAAAATCGAAACGGTCTAAGGCCCGTACAAGGGGTCGCCCGATCTGGCCAAGGGTTCTAGGTTACGCGATCGGACTGCCATTGATCGGCGCAACCTGCGCAGCGATGATTGCGATCGTCGTCGTGCTGCTGGCCAACGACCGGCTGCCTCCAATTGATGCACTGCTTGATTACCGCCCGAAACTGCCGTTGAGGGTGTTCAGTGCGGATGGTGTACTGATCGGCGAATTCGGCGAGGAACGCCGCAATTTTGTACAAATTGACGATGTCCCTGCAGTGATGCGCAACTCAATCCTCGCGGCCGAGGACGCGCGGTTCTTCGAGCATTCTGGTGTCGACTTCATCGGCATTGCCAGGGCGGCAGTGACCAACGTGATCGCGGGCGGACGAGACCAGGGAGCCAGCACCATCACGATGCAGGTCGCGCGTAACTTCTTTCTTTCGAGCAAAAAAACCTACACGCGAAAAATCTACGAAGTACTGCTGGCACTGCGTATTGAAGCAAGTCTGACCAAGAAGCAGATTCTAGAGATTTACATCAACCAGATCTTTCTGGGCAAACGTGCATACGGCTTTGCCTCCGCTGCACAAATCTACTTTGGCAAACCACTCGCAGCGCTCAGTGCGGCAGAAGCCGCAATGCTGGCCGGGCTGCCCAAAGCTCCCTCGCTTTACAACCCACTGGTCAATCCGAAACGGGCTACCGAGCGCCAACATTACATTCTTCGCCGGATGTTCGAGACCGGGTATTTGACGCAGATCCAGTATCAGGCTGCGCTCAAGGAACCCTTGCAATACGCGCGCTCGACCCGATCGGCAGCAGCAGCCCCAACCGACGCGCCCTTCGTTGCCGAAATGGCCCGCGCACTCGCCTATGAAATGTTTCGCGAAGAAACCTATGTGGCCGGGCTGAACGTCTACACGACGATCCTCAGTGAGGAGCAGAGAGCCGCCAATGCGGCCGTGCGCGAGGGCACGATCACCTACGACCGACGTCATGGCTATCGGGGTCCAGAAGCCTTCGTCGAACTTGCGACTGAACCTGGACGTGTGGCAGAACAGATTGAAAATGCCCTGGCGGACGCCAGTGACATCAATGTTTTCGTACCGGCTGTCGTACTCGAAGCGAGTCCCAGGCTGGTGCGCGCCAGCCGCGGACCTGGCAATGAGATCGAGATTCGTGGCGAGGGGCTGAAGTTCGCCCAGGCTGCACTCACCAAGCGTTTGCCGGCTGCAAAACGGATTCGCCGCGGCTCGGTGATCCGCATCTCTGAAATCAAGCCGAATCAGTGGGAAATCACTCAGGTACCGGAGGTCGAAGCCGCACTGGTCGCCTGCAATACCGATGATGGCGCAATACGTGCGCTGGTTGGTGGCTTTGCCTTCAATCGAAACAAATTCAATCGGGTCACCCAGGCCTGGCGACAACCAGGCTCCGGCTTCAAGCCCTTTATCTACTCGGCCGCACTGGAGAAGGGCTTCATGACCACGACGATCATCGATGATGCGCCGATTTCAATCGATCCTGCTGTGACTGGCGGCCAATTGTGGGAGCCAAAGAACTATGACGGCAAGTTTGAGGGTCCGATGCCTCTTCACACCGGCCTTGCGAAATCAAAGAACATGGTGTCGATCCGGGTACTGCAAACGATCGGCCCAACCTATGCGCAGGATTACTCGACCCGCTTCGGCTTTGATCCGCAAAAACATCCGCCCTACCTGACGATGGCGCTGGGCGCGGGCGCGGCGACCCCGTGGCAAATGGTCGGCGCGTATTCAGTCTTTGCCAATGGCGGCTACAAAATCGACCCTTATCTGGTCAGCCGGATCACCGACTCAGAAGGGCGCGTCCTGGCCAAAGCCAATCCGATCCGGGCAGGCCTGGAATCGGCAAGGGTCATTGACGGTCGCAACGCGTTCATCATGAATAATTTGCTGCGTGAAGTGGTCAACTCGGGGACCGCAGTGCGGGCAAAAGCACTCGGGCGCAGTGACCTTGCGGGAAAAACCGGGACCACTAACGACTCGCATGACGCCTGGTTTGCGGGCTTTCAGCCAAGCATGGCGGCAATCGCCTGGGTCGGGTTCGATCAACCCCGCAAACTGGGCGATCGCGAAACAGGCGGCGGATTGGCGCTTCCGATCTGGATGGCCTACATGGGCAAAGCGCTGCAAGGCGTCCCCGAACTACCGCTGCAGGTGCCACCGGGGGTGGTGCAGATTGACGATCACTGGTACTACGCGGAGACGACACCCGGCCATGGCATAGCCTCGGTAGGCGTCAACGAAACCCCGGTTGTCTCACCTTTTGGCAGTCCTGTCACCTTGAACTGACCTGATCCATCAGGCTGCTGGCGCGAGCACAATTGCTTCACCGGTCTGCTGACTGACCAGTTCGGACAGGAACGTGAACAACTCGTTGCCGGAGCGCGTGTCGAGCCACTGTCCGTCGACATGGCGAAAGTGAAAGCCACCTGAACGGGCTGCAATCCAGACCTCCCGGACAGGCGCGTTGCCGTTGACGATGATCTTCGAACCATCGTCGAACTCAAGTTCCAACACCTTGTCCATACGGCTTGATTCGACATCAGCCCCGCAGGCATCCAGCGCATCCTCGATCCCGCGCAAAATGCGTTCGCACTGCTCCTGAAACTCTTGTTCGCTCATGCTAGACTGCCTCGATGAAAAGCTTGTTCGTCAGTGCAGCGATTCTAGCTGTGCTGCTCGGGATTTCCGGCTGCGGCCAACGCGGTCCGCTATATTTCCCTAAAATTCCTCCCGACATCCCGGAAAAGCAAGAGTCATCCCCGGAAAAATCGCCACAGCTCCGGCCTTCACGCTGAACTTCCGCTCCTCTGTAAAAAGCACAACGGTTTACTCATGAACGATTGGCTTTCCGATCGCAACGGCACGCTGCATGCCGAGAGCGTTTCGCTCGACTCCCTGGCCAGGCAATACGGCACGCCACTCTATGTCTACTCCCGCTCGGCAATCGAGTCGGCCTACGCCGAATTCGCCCAAGCAGCTGCCGGACGCAAAGTGCTTGTCTGCTACGCGCTCAAAGCAAATTCGAACATTGCCGTAATTGACCTGCTCGCGCGGGCCGGTGCGGGCTTTGACATCGTCTCTGGCGGGGAGTTGCACCGCGCGCTTGCAGCAGGAGCTGATCCATCCAAAGTGGTCTTTTCGGGGGTCGGCAAGAACGAAGCTGAGATGCGTCTGGCCCTTGAACATGGCGTGCGCTGCTTCAATGTCGAATCAGAGCCTGAACTGCTGCGACTATCAGGCGTCGCTGCAGCGATGGGTACCCGCGCCCCGGTTTCCCTGCGCGTCAACCCGGACGTCGATGCGGGCACGCACCCGTATATCTCGACAGGTCTGAAGCAGAACAAATTCGGGATTGCCCACGATCGTGCTCTGGATGTGTATCGACAGGCAAGCACCCTCCCCGGCCTGAAACTCGTCGGAATCGACTGCCATATCGGCTCTCAGATCACCGAACTGGCACCGTTCCTCGCGGCCCTCGACAAGGTCGCCGAACTCGTCACCCAGCTGACAGACGCCGGTATCCAACTTGAGCATCTTGATCTGGGCGGCGGTCTGGGAATCTGCTACGACGACGAAACGCCACCCGCGCGCAGCGTCATGCTCAGCGCGCTGTTTTCTCGCATTGATACCCATCCGGCACTGGCCGGGCTTGAGGTACTGTTCGAGTTCGGTCGATCGATCGTTGGCAATGCCGGCCTGCTGCTGACCCGGGTTGAGTACCTGAAGTCCAGTCCGGAAAAGCGCTTTGCGATCGTTGATGCAGCCATGAACGACCTGATGCGCCCTGCGCTCTACGAGGCCTTTCATCGCATCGTTCCGGTGTTGGTACGCCAGGGAGAGGCCGAGCTGTTCGATATCGTTGGCCCTGTCTGTGAATCGGGTGACTGGTTGGGTCGCGACCGCAGATTGACAGTTCAGGAGGGCGACCTGCTCGCCGTCCTGTCGGCTGGCGCGTATGGCATGGCGATGAGTTCGAACTACAACACCCGCCCGCGTCCAGCAGAGATCATGGTCGACGACGGTCAGGTTTACCTGATCCGAGAACGTGAAAACGTCGAGGCGCTTTACGCGCTGGAGCACCGGATACCCGGTTAACCCCGGTTAAACCCGCCTCCATCGAACCAGATAGCCGATCAGCCGCTGTAGCGGCGCCAGAAAATCAAAAGTCTGAAGACCAGCAGTATCGCAACAATGCTGCCGTAGATGATCGGCTCAGCCAGGTCGTTCTTGCCGGCCTTGTGCCACCAGAGATGCAGTACGGCCAGCGTCGCCACAAGATAGATCAGTCGATGCAACTGGGACCAGCGTCGCCCCAGCCGACGGATCATTGCGTTGGTCGATGTCAAAGCAAGCGGCAGCATCAGCAAAAAGGCACACATCCCGAAAAAGATGAAAGGGCGGTCGAGCACATCGGCCAGCATCTGCGCAAGATCGAACCAGTGGTCGAACCAGAAAAACACGACCAGATGAAGGCAGGTGTAAAAGAAGGCGAACAGCCCCAGCATCCTGCGTACGCGAAGTGGCTCGCTCAATCCGGTCAGCCTGCGCAGGGGCGTGATCGCCAACGTCACACAGAGCAGCACCAGGGCCCAGGTTCCGGTCGAGCGGGTAATGAATTCGATTGGGTTCGCCCCGAGACGGTCAAGCGATGCGAGCGCCAGCAACCGCATCAGCGGCAGCAGGCATAAGGCGAAAACTGCAGGCTTTAACGCTTTCAGAAGAATTTGCGCAGATCCATGCCCGCGTACAGCGACGCAACCTGATCAGCATATCCGTTGAACATCAGCGTCGGCCGCTTGCGCTGCAGAAAGCTGCCGCTGCCGATCGGACGCTCGGTAGCCTGCGACCAGCGCGGATGATTCACCTGCGGATTGACGTTCGAATAGAAGCCGTATTCACGCGGAATAGCGCGCGTCCAGCTGCTGATGGGTTGCTTTTCAACAAACCGGATTTTCACGATCGACTTGCCGCTCTTGAAACCGTACTTCCATGGAACGACGATCCTTACTGGCGCACCGTTCTGCTTAGGCAGCACTTCACCGTAGAGCCCCAGCGTCAAAAGCGTCAGTGGATGATTCGCCTCGTCCAGGCGCAGACCCTCAACATAGGGCCAGTCAAGAACCCGGGAGGAGACTCCCGGCATTTGTGCAGGATCGGCTAGCGTCGTGAATTCGATGAACTTCGCATTGCCGGTCGGTTCGACGCGACGAATCAGCTCGGAGAGCGAATAGCCGACCCAGGGGATCACCATCGACCAGCCTTCAACGCAGCGCAGCCGATAGACCCGCTCTTCAAGCGCACTGAGCCGCAGCAGTTCGTCAATGTCGAACACCCGCGGTTTACGAACCTCACCTTCAACCGCGACCGTCCAGGGGCGTACCTTCAGCGTGTGCGCATAGCGCGCCGGGTCGTCCTTGTCAGTCCCGAATTCGTAGAAGTTGTTATAGGACGTAACATCCTTGTAGGGCGTCGGTGTCTCGCCAACGGAAAAACGGCTTGGTTGGGTCTGCAGCTTGTCCGGCAAGACACGTTGCGCATGCCCTGCCGTGCCCCAGGCCAACGCCGGCGTGACACCAGCCATTGCCAGCAGTTGCCGCCTGCGGTTGAAAACCTCAGGTGGCGTGATCTCCGATGGCAGCGGCTCTGAAGGCTGCACTCTGCGTATCAGCGTCACGTTTTCTCCTGTTCAATGCCTGTGCGTCGACTGCTATGCCGGTACCTTACCGCAACACTGAATCACGAGGGAAGCACTGCTTTGTTCTGAGTGCATAAAGAAAAACGGGGCCAGCGGCCCCGCGATCACTCAGCACCAGAAGCAAGGAATGGAGCCTCTCAACTGATTGTCGCAAGCCGGGAACCTTGTGGATCCCCGCGACGATTTCTCAGCGAAGACCGGCGATGTAGTCGGAAACCGCCTGGATTTCCTCGTCCGACAGACGTGCTGCGATTGCAGACATCCGAGGAGCGTTCTTGCGCGTTCCCTGCCGAAAACCGATCATTTGGGACTGCGTGTACTCCGCGAACTGACCGCTGAGCATCGGGTACTGGGCCGGAAGGCCAGCACCGTTCGGGCTGTGGCAGCCAGCGCAGGCCGGCACGTTCTTCGCAGGAATGCCGCCCCGATAAATGCGCTGACCGAGTTCGACAATATCCTTGTTGCGCGCAGCGGAGGGCTTGAGCGTCTGCATCGAAAAGTGAGCGGCCAGATTGCGCATGTCCGCGTCGGACAGCGGGGCGACGAAGGCTGCCATCACAGCATTGGCCCGCTCAGCCTGCTTGGCACCAGGCTGTACCTTGAAGTTTTTCAACTGTTTGTAAAGGTAGTCTGCATGCTGTCCCGCCAGTTTGGGATTGGCAGGCGCTGTACTGTTGCCATCGGCTGCGTGGCAGGCCGCACAGACTTGCGCGGCAATCGTCGCGCCTTTTGCAGGGTCTACTTTCGCCGGGGCCGACTGCGCCCAGACTGCGCCGGCAGCAAACATTGACATCACGATGATGGAACGGCGCAACCACGCCGCACCGGATATTTCGACTCCGATCATTTCGATCTCGCAGATTTCAGGGTTCGAGCAAACTATTAATTCTACAATAGAGGCGGCGTATCAAGGAGCGCCTCACTGAATGTCAATTCTTCTCTCCGCCAGATTTCACACAACTGTGGCCAAGTTGCAGCAGTTGCCCCGCACTGGCCTGACCGAAATCGCCTTCGCAGGTCGATCTAACTCAGGCAAGTCAACAGCAATCAATGTCCTGTGCCAACGCAGGCGACTCGCCTTTTCGAGCCGCACTCCCGGTCGAACACAGGCTTTGAACTACTTTGCGATTGGTCCAGCTGACGAACCCAGTGCCTATCTGGTCGATACACCCGGGTACGGTTACGCAGTTGCGCCATTGTCCGTGCGCAGTGAGTGGGATGCGCTGGCCGGTCGTTACCTGGGCAAGCGCGCAGAGCTGCGGGGCCTGGTCTTGGCAATCGACTGCCGCCGCTTGCTCACCGACCTGGACAGGCGCCTGATTGGTTGGGTTGGCCCCACGATGCCTCTGGTGATCCTTCTCACCAAGAGCGACAAGCTTGGGCTGACGCAACGCCGTGAAGCGCAGCGCAATGTCGAGACTGAACTTGCTCAACTTCGCCCCGAGAGTAATAACATGGTCATCACGTTTTCCGCCACGGGCCGGATGGGTATTGAGCAGGCCCGAACGGCTATCGAGGCTCTACTCGGCAGCGAGCAGAGCCCGGATGAAACGACTGCACCGGAATCCCGATCAGATTGAGACAAAGCATTCGGACATTTATTCAGCTGCCCTAGACTCGCGCTATCAAATTCAAAGACCCTAAAGCCCTCACAGATCTCATCATGAGCAAACTCGACAATCGCCCCGACCCAAAGTTCCCGACGATCCGGATGCGCCGACTGCGCCGTGACGACTTTTCACGCCGCATGGTGCGGGAAACGTCGCTCAGCGCGGACAACCTGATTTACCCGGTCTTCGTGATGGATGGCAGCAACCAGCGTGTCGCCGTGCCCTCGATGCCAGGCGTTGAGCGTCACACAATCGATAAGCTCTTCGAGATTGCCGAGCAGTGCCTCGAACTGCGCGTTCCAGTCATGGCGCTTTTCCCGGTGATCGACCCCGCGCTGAAGACCCCAGATGGCGCACCGGCTGTGGACCCGGATGGCCTGATCCCGCGCGCTCTGCGGGAACTGAAGAAACGCTTTCCAGAACTTGGGCTGTTGACCGACGTCGCGCTGGACCCGTTCACCAGCCATGGGCAGGACGGCTTGATAGATGATGACGGCTATGTGCTCAACGATCCCACGGTCGAGATCCTGGTGCGACAGGCGCTCGTGCAGGCGGAAGCTGGTGTGGATATCGTTGCCCCGTCCGACATGATGGATGGCCGGATCGGCGCGATCCGCCAGGCTCTCGAATCTGCAGGACACATCCACACGAAGATCATGGCCTACAGCGCCAAATATGCGTCGGGTTTTTACGGACCGTTCCGAGATGCCGTCGGTTCAGCCTCGAATCTGGGTAAGAGCAACAAGAAGACGTACCAGATGGATCCGGCAAACTCTGATGAAGCGCTGCGTGAGGTCGGGCTTGATCTGCAGGAGGGGGCTGACATGGTTATGGTCAAACCCGGCATGCCCTATCTGGACATCGTCAGGCGGGTCAAGGACACCTTTCGTGTTCCAACCTTTGTCTATCAGGTCAGCGGCGAATATTCGATGCTCAAGGCAGCGGCGGCCAACGGCTGGCTGGACGAGAGAACTGTTGCACTAGAGTCGCTGCTGGTCATGCGCCGAGCCGGTGCAGATGGCATCCTGACCTATTTCGCGCTGGATGCAGCCCGCTGGCTGCGTGATCAGAAAGCCTGACGCGCCGTTTGTCGACGCAAATCCCACCGGCACCTCGATAATGCAGGCCCTGCTGATCAAAGGTGATTCGGCTCGCCTGATCGACCAGATCCCCGAGACCCTGGCCGACGGTGAGCTGGTCTGGTTGGATTGTCTCTACGAGCAGGCGCGCGAATGGGTTGAACCGGTGCAGAACCTGACCGGTATTACCGTCTTCGAAGACCACCTGTTGGATGCGGAAAACCGTAACCACCCCTCGTACTTCGATTCGACGCAGACTTACGAAATGATCGTCTTTCGAGGACTGGCAGTCGAACCAGAGCAGCCGGCCGAATCGAACACGATTCGGGCACGAACACGCCCGACGATTTTCTTTGTGATGCCAGGCTGCCTGGTGACTGTCCGCCCGCCGGATAGCCGTACGGTTCCCGCACTTCAACAGCGGCTTATCTCGCAGAGCCCGACACGGCAACGCTTTCCGGCTCACCCGGAAGATCTGATGCTTCGCCTTCTCAACGGGATGGTGGATCGCTATCTGGAGCTGCGCCAGCCGATGACTGAACAGCTTGAACGCTGGCAGCGAAGGCTGCTGGATTCTCGTCGCAGCTTTCGCCAATGGCATGAACTGCTTGAAGCCCGCAGCGAAATGCGCAAGCTTGAGCAGTTGTGCGAAGAGCAACTCGATGCACTGCGCAACTGGATCGACGAGCGCGCCGAACCCGGCCCCGATGCCGGCACCAGCGCCGCGCTCTCCGACGCGCAGCGGGTACGTGCCAGTAATGTTGTCGAGCACATCAATCGTGTTCTCAATCACGTGCGCAGGCTGCAAGACTCGATTGAAACTGCCGTGCAGTTGCATTTTTCGATGACTGCCCACCGCACCAACGAGACCATGCGCGCGCTGACGGCGATCACCGCAATCTTCCTGCCGCTGACGCTGATTACCGGAATCTTCGGTATGAATTTTGATTCAATGCCCTGGATCGCTCTGCCCTATGGTTTCTGGTTGACGATCGGACTGATGGGACTAATCGCGGTACTGCTGATCGGAATCTTCAAAGCCAGACGCGTTATTGAACACCCGTCCAGTGCATTGACAGCACGCAGATTACGGCAGCGGTCACGCAACAGCGAAGATCCAGCCAGACCAGCTCAGGGCTGACCTGCTCTTTTTACGAAGTTGCGGCACTGCGCCTTGTTCAACGCGTTTGCGCGAGAACCCAGCTTGCGTATTCGGGCAGTGCCTGCGCGATCGGCAAAGCAATCAGTTCCGGTACCGCATACGGATGCAACTCGCAAAAGCGAGTCTGAAGCGCTCCGTATTTCGACACGCGCGTCTTGATCAGCATTGGAACCTCATCGGCATGTTCGATGGCATTGTTCCAACGATAGACGGAGCGGCATCGGGCAAGGATGTTCACGCAGGCAGCCAACCCCTCGTTCACAAGCGCCAGCGCAATGCGTTCGGCTTGATCTTCGTCGGGGGCGTTTGAAATGAGCAGCAGGATCGCGTCTTGCCGGTCCTGTTCATCCTTGCCCGTCATGGTGGCCATCTCAATCGCTAAATCAGGTATTGAATCGGCGAAGCGTCAGGCGTAAGGCCAACAGATAGGCCCCCCCCGCATAGGCCGTCAGCAGCAGCAGATTGGTCAATGAATTCTCGGGCATTCTGCCAAGTACCAGGGGTCTTGCCAGTTCAACGGCCGCGGTCAGCGGTAACACCGCAGAGATCCGGCCCAGCCAGTCCGGCAACTGCTCGACAGGATAGTAGGTGCCCGACACGAAAATCATCGGCGTCAGAAACAGGGTGAAGTAGTAAGTGAAGAAATCGTAACCCTGAGCCAACGCGTTGAAGCAGAGACCAATTCCGGCGAACACGAGCCCAGCCAGCATAATGACCGGGATCGCCAGCAGCATGGTCGGTTCGCGGGAGAGCCCCAGCACGAAGATCACGATGAGGATCGCCAAGCCCGAGAAGCTCGCCTTGCTTGCCGCCCAGAGCCATTCCGCCATCAAGACATCAGACAATCGCACCGGCGTATTGATGATCGCCTCCCAGGTACGCTGAACATGCATACGCGAAAACGCGGAGTAGAGGGATTCGAAACTGGCTGACATCGCGGCGCTCATGCAGACTGTTCCGCCTGCCAGATAGACGATGTACGGGATGCCTTTCACATCGGGGATCAGGCTCCCTAATCCATAGCCGAAAGCGATCAGCATGATCAGAGGATCCGCAATGTTGGCAAGAAGGCTCGCGCGCGCCAGTCTGCGCCAGACGAGCAGGTTCCGTAGGTAGACCGGAAGAAAGCCGGGTTTTGAAAAACCCTTCATTGCCGATCCCGCGATCGCATCGCCGACCATGGCTTGAGCGCCAGGTCGGGCATCATCGTCTTGCCCAGCGTACTTGCCTCGCTCAGTCACGCAGATCCCGTCCTGTCAGTTTCAGGAATACATCCTCGAGATTGGCGGGTCGTTGCAGATAACGCAGTCCAGGCTTGCTTCGGATTTCTCCGATCAACGCTCCGGCATCGTGACAGTAGGCAAACACCGTTTCGCCGACCACTTCGACGCGCGCAGCCAGCCCATGTTGGGTCGTATCTCGCCCCCAAACCAAGGCACGCTCGCCGGTGACTTCGACGACGGTTGGCTCAATCTCACGTTGGATCATTGCCTGAGGCGAATCAACAGCAATCATCTTTCCTCGATCCATGATCTGGATCCGACTGCAAAGTCTTTCCGCCTCCTCCATGAAATGCGTCGTCAGCAGGATGGTCTTGCCCAGGCTGAGCAATCTGCGCAGACGGTCCCAAATGAGATGCCGTGCTTGCGGATCCAGTCCTGTCGTCGGTTCATCCAAAAAGAGCACCTGGGGGTCGTTCACCAAGGCGCGGGCAAGCGTCAGCCGGCGCTTCATTCCCCCGGACAGCGTCTGGATGCGCGCGTCGGCCCGCCCCGTCCTGTACATCGGCGGCGGGTGCGTGGACGCGGCGGACGAGCTGCGCCGCGTCGCGCGGGCGGCCGGCATCCCCGTCGCGTCCACGCTGATGGGGCTGGGCGCCTTCCCCGCCTCCGACCCGCTGGCCCTGGGCATGCTGGGCATGCACGGCACCGTCGCCGCCAACTACGCCGTCGACCGGGCGGACCTGCTGCTCGCCGTCGGCGTGCGCTTTGACGACCGGGTGACGGGGAAGCTGGAGGCCTTTGCGTCCCGGGCCCGCATCGTCCACATCGACATC
>JAURMJ010000324.1 GCA_030830765.1 Quisquiliibacterium sp. | reverse complement strand
TCTGTTGCTCCCCGGCACTGAACGTGCCGACAAACACAACCGCTTTGGCGTTCTGGCTGATATTGATGAAGCCCCCCGCACCGGCCAGACGCGGACCAAACTTGCTGACATTCACATTGCCGAAGCGATCGGCCTGCGCAAGGCCGAGTACCGCCAGATCGATGCCGCCGCCATCGTAGAAATCGAACAAGCTCGGCTGATCGATGACAGCATGCGCATTGACCCCGGCGCCAAAGTTCAGCCCCGAAGCTGGCACACCGCCAATGATGCCGGCCTCGGCCGTCAGTGTGATCAATTCACTGACCTGCTCCTCGGCCGCAATTTCGCCGACACCTTCCGGCATTCCGACCCCAAGATTCACCACGGTGGACGGCTTCAGTTGTAGAGCCGCCCGGCGTGCGATGACTTTGCGCGGGGTCAGCGGCATCGTCACACGCATGGACAACGGCACTCTGACTTCGCTGGAGAAGGCCGGGTTGTAGGCTTCCCCGAAAGTCTGGTGATGATATTCGGGCCGCTCGGCCACGACGATGCAGTCGACCAGCACACCAGGGATCTTCACCTGACGCGCATTCAGGGAACCGCTCGCCGCAATCCGTTCAACCTGGACGATCACCAAACCGCCGCTGTTACGCGCAGCCATTGCGATCGCCTGCGCTTCGAGCGTCAGCGCTTCACGCTCCATGGTTACATTGCCATCGGGATCAGCCGTTGTACCCCTGACGATCGCGACATTGATCGGGAACGTTTTGTAGAGCAGCACCTGCTCCCCATCGATTTCAATCAGTCTGACAAGTTCCTCGGTGGTTCTTTCGTTGATCCTCGCTCCGCCATGTCGTGGGTCAACAAAAGTTCCCAGACCAATCCTGGAAAGATGCCCGGGCTTTCCAGCTGCGATATCCCGGAACAGTTGGGAGATCACGCCCTGCGGCAGGTTGTAGGCCTCAATCTGATTCGACAAGACCAGCTTCTGCAGTTTGGGCAGCATCGACCAGTGCCCGCCGATCAACCGACGCACCAGACCCACATGCGCAAGATGATTCAACCCCCGATCACCGCTATCCCCCTGACCTGCCGCATGGACCAGTGTCAGGTTGCGGGGCGAGCCGATCCCGTCGACGCTGGTCGCGCTGCTCTGCAGATAACGTTGCTCAAGGGCAATCGCAATGTTCTCGGCGAAGCCACTGCCAATAAACCCCCCGGTTGCCACCGTCGCATCATCCGGAATCAATGCCACAGCCTGCGCCGCGCTCATCAGCTTGCTTCTCGAGCCGCTCGCGATACCCTGATCGGCCCGCTGACTCGATGCGGTCGGTGCTGCGCCCTGGACACGGTCCATGAAAACCCTCTTGCATATAAAAACTCCCGCGCGGGACGCGCCCGGCGGGAGTGGCGAAAAAGCCTGAAGCCAGGCTGCAGAGCTGGGTGCCGGCAGGCGGCGACCAGGAACGGATCAGGCGGCAGCGACCTGCGTAGCACGCCGTTTAGCGACCTCAAGCAGACCGGCACAGGCATCCTCGATGTAGTCAAGAGCCTGCTCAAAGCCTTGCTGATTCCCGTAATAAGGATCTGGAATCGTTGCGGTCTCGTGCTCGCTGGCAAAACGCATCAGCAGCTGCAGCTTGTGATGAAGGCGCTTGGGAGCCATCTGCTGGAGCAGCGACAGGTTGTCCCAGTCCATGGCCAGGATCATGTCGAAGTTGTCGAAGTCTTCGTCGCTCACCCGCACGGCTCGCAGATCCGAGATATCGAAGCCACGCTTGCTGGCGATTGCCTGCGCACGCGCATCCGGGGCCTCTCCGGCATGGAACGCATGCGTTCCAGCCGAGGAAACCTTGACCACCTCGTCAAGACCAGCCTGCCGAATCAGATGGCGAAAGACCCCTTCAGCCATCGGCGATCGGCAGATGTTGCCCATGCAGACAAACAGCACTCGTGTGCCTGTTGCCAGAGAAATCGGTTCGCGTTTTGCCATTTAATCGTTCCGCCAAAAAGTACAAAAAATTTCTCGCGCCAGACCTGAGGGTCAGGCGGCGCGATTCGCCACGAACGGCATGACGTTAGTCAGACCACTCGCCCCAAAAACTTGTTCCTTGAGCACTGAGAGCTGATCACGCACCTGTGCTGCCTTCTCAAATTCGAGATTGCGCGCGTGTTCCATCATCAGTTTCTCGAGTCGCTTGATTTCCCGTGCAGCACTCTTCTCGCTCATCGTGTCGTAGCGGGCCTGCTGTTCGGCCGCCTTGAGCTCCTGGCGTGCCTGCTGCGGGTCAAAGACGCCATCAATCAGCTCTCTGATCTGCTTGGTGACGCCGCGCGGCACGATGCCGTGTTCCTCGTTGAAGCTCACTTGCTTGGTGCGGCGTCGTGCGGTTTCATCAATTGCCCGCTTCATCGAATCAGTGATGCGGTCGGCATACAGAATCGCTGTGCCGCGCAGATTCCGAGCCGCGCGACCGATCGTCTGGATCAGGCTGCGCTCGGAGCGCAGGAAGCCTTCCTTGTCCGCATCCAGGATCGCCACCAGCGAGACCTCGGGAATGTCGAGACCTTCACGCAGCAGATTGATGCCAACCAGCACGTCAAACGCTCCAAGCCGCAGATCGCGAAGAATCTCAACGCGCTCAACGGTGTCGATATCCGAATGCAGATAGCGCACCTTGACGGCGTGGTCACCCAGGTAATCGGTCAGGTCCTCGGCCATGCGCTTGGTCAGCGTTGTGACCAGCACCCTTTCATTGACAAGGACCCGCTCGTTGATTTCGGAGAGCAGGTCGTCAACCTGAGTCGTGGCGGGGCGAACAATGACCTGAGGATCAACGAGGCCGGTGGGACGAACCACCTGCTCGACCACCTGCCCGGTATGTTCAGCCTCGTAAGCCGCTGGGGTTGCAGACACAAACACACACTGCCGGATCTTGCCTTCGAATTCCTCGAACT
>JAURMJ010000323.1 GCA_030830765.1 Quisquiliibacterium sp. | reverse complement strand
CCATGCTGGCCGCATTCAATGATCACGAACCTCAGTTGTTAGGCTCGCAGCTGATCGACGCAATGGCCCGCGTGCTGCGCGACGACACGCTGGATCCTGCGTTCCGTCAGCTGGTGCTGACGCTGCCATCCGAGGGCATGCTGTCCGAGGAACTGAGCGTCGTGGATCCACAACGCGTTCGTGATGTGCGCAATGCACTGCGGGCACAGATCGGTGCAAGTCTGCAGACTGACTGGCAGAGGGTCCGGACCAAGCTTGCAAGCACTGGCCCGTATCGCCCGGACGCTGCTGGCACCGGCCGGCGCGCGCTGCGCAATCTGGCCCTCGAGTATTGGGCCATGTCCGGTGATTCACAGTCGCACGAGGCGGCTGCGCAGCAGTTCTCGCAGGCAGACAACATGACTGAACGCCAGGCCGCGCTGCAGGTTCTCCTGAACAGTGGCTCAGCACATCGCGAAATGGTGTTAAGCCAGTTCGAGCAGGAGTTCGCCGACGAGCCGCTGGTCATGGACAAGTGGTTCGCGCTTCAGGCGATGATGCACCGCCAGCCTGGCGAGCCGCCGGTACTGGACCGTGTACTCAAGCTATGCGGACACCCGCAGTTCTCACTGCGCAATCCGAACCGCGCTCGATCGCTGATCGGCAGCTTTGTCAGCAGCAATCCGGCCGAATTCCATCATCCCGACGGGGCCGGCTATCGCTTCTGGGCCGAACAGGTTGCCGCCATCGACAGGATCAATCCACAGGTTGCAGCCCGCCTGGCGCGCGCGATGGATCGCTGGCGCCGCTACACGCCGCAGCGTCAACAGGCGATGCGCTCAGCGCTTGAGCAGGTCGCAGCGTTGCAAGGCCTGTCGGCCGATGTCAGCGAAATTGTCGGCAAGGCGCTCGCTTCGTGAGATCCTTCGCACCCGGCCCGATTTGCATCGCCGCGACCGCTGTGCACCACGCAGGCGAGCAGACGGATTCAAAGACCGCCATTTCCCGGAGAACCAACCCATGAAGCCTGTCAGCCTGACCCAGTATCTCGTTGAACTTCAGCGTGAGAAGGGCTTGATTCCTGGCGAATTGCGACTGCTGCTTGAAGTCGTCGCCCGCGCGTGCAAGCGCATCAGTCTGGCGGTCAGCAAGGGAGATCTGGCCGACGTGATCGGGGCGGCCGGCTCCGATAATGTCCAGGGCGAAGCCCAGCAGAAGCTCGATGTGATCGCCAACGAAACACTGCTGGAAGCCAATGAATGGGGCGGTCACCTGGCGGCGATGGCCTCCGAGGAAATGGAAGGCTTCTACCCGATTCCGCATCGCTACCCGCGCGGTGAATTCCTGTTGCTGTTCGATCCGCTTGACGGCTCATCGAACATCGACGTCAACGTCTCGATCGGGACGATCTTCTCGGTGCTCAAACTGCCCGAAGGGGTCACCGAGCCGACCGAGGAAAACTTCCTGCAGCCCGGCACACAGCAGCTAGCCGCAGGCTACGCAGTCTACGGTCCTTCAACACTGCTGGTGCTGACCGTGGGTGACGGTGTCGCCAAATTCACGCTTGATCGCGAGACCGGGTCCTGGACGATGACCGGCAACCATCTGCGCATTCCCGAGGACACCAAGGAATTCGCGATCAATGCATCGAACATACGCCATTGGGAACCCCCGGTGCGTCGATACGTTGACGAAATGCTGGCCGGCAAGACGGGTCCGCGCGGCAAGGACTTCAACATGCGCTGGGTCGCGTCGATGGTGGCTGACGTACACCGCATCATGACGCGCGGCGGGGTCTTCATGTACCCACGCGATGCCCGCGAGCCGAACAAACCGGGCAAGCTGCGCCTGATGTACGAAGCTAACCCGATGGCCTTCCTGGTCGAACAGGCTGGCGGCGCGGCCACCAATGGCCTTCAGCGCATGCTCGAAGTGCAGCCCACGCAGTTGCATCAACGGGTCGCGGTCTTCCTGGGATCCAAGAACGAGGTCGAGCGCGTCACCGCCTATCATCAGGAGCAGGCGGGTTCAGCGCCATCGTGACGAGTCGCTGCCCCTGACAGCTGTGGGCAACCCCGACCGCAGTTGCGCAGGACCTTCTCACGGGGCCTCGCAGCACCGACTGCCCGGTTATGCTGCCGATCAGAGTACAAACAGACGTTCGTCGGCTCAGCTTGTGCGACGATTGACCGACACAGCCTCTGAGCCTGCGCAAACCTCAAACCTGGAAGAAGGATCGAAACAATGGCCGGACAACTGGAAGGAAAAATTGCCGTCGTCACGGGCGGCGGATCGGGATTCGGACGCTCATCGGCGCTGCTGTTCGCCCGCGAAGGCGCGCGAGTCATGATCGGCGACCTGGACCCGCAGACGGCGGAGCAGACCGCCCAAATGATCCGCGATGCCGGGGGCCAGGCCCAGGCGGGACAGCTGGATGTCGCGGACGAAGCTTCAGTGAGCCGTTTTTTTGCAGCCACGCTGAAGGCCTACAACCGCGTCGACTGCGCTTTCAACAATGCCGGCATCCTGGGCCCGGTCGGTCAGATGCATGAGTGCTCGCTGGTCGACTATGAACGAATCATGGCCGTCAACGCACGCGGCGTCTGGCTGTGCATGCAGGCTGAGATTCGGGCGATGCTGACTCAGACGGCACCGCAAGGCGGCCATTCGATCGTGAACACAGCCTCGGTCGCCGGTCTGGTCGGCAGTACGCTGCTGCCCGCCTACAGCGCCTCCAAGCACGCAGTCGTCGGATTGACCAAAACGGCCGCCCGCAGCTACGGGAACAAGGGCATCCGCGTCAACTGCGTCTGCCCCGGTCCGATCGAAACGCCGCTGGCTGAGCCACTCTTCGCGGCCGGCAATATGCGTGAACTGATGCTTGCGCGTCAGGCGCTCGACCGCTTTGGTACTCCGGACGAGGTTGCTTCGCTGGTGCTCTGGCTCTCTTCCCCGGCTGCATCGCTGGTGACAGGCACACCGGTTCGCGTGGACGGCGGCGCGCTGAGCTGAGCTGCACTCAGGACGCAAAAAAGCCAACCGGACAGGTTGGCTTTTATTGCGGATCATCGCACTGCGAGATCCTTGACTGGAGCGGGCGATGGGAATCGAACCCACGTTCCGAGCTTGGGAAGCTAGTGTCTTACCATTAGACGACGCCCGCGCAGGTCGGTAGTTTAGCTGAATCCAGCAATGATGCGGCCATCCAGTTCAACTGCCTGCGCCTCCCCGGTCAGTCATGAGAACCAGGTCACTCTCAGGCGGCTGGTTCTGCTCAAGGTCAGGCCTGGGCGCGCGGCAGATCCAGCGTCGTCACACGGGTGAGTTCCCGTTTGTATCGCTTATCGTCAAAGGGACGGGCTCGATGCATCGTCGTGCGGTTGTCCCAGATCACAAGATCATTCAGCCGCCATTCATGACTGTGAAGAAAGCGCTCTCGCGTTGCATGTTCGATCAGATCGCGCAGGACAAGGCGGCCCTCGGGCACGGGCAGCTCCATGATGCGTTCGGCATGCGAGGCCAGGTATAGCGATTTGCGTCCGGTTTCAGGAAACTCACGGACCAGCGGATGGATAGCGCCGGGTAGCCGCGCCTTTTCCTCATCAGAAAAATCGAATCCCATCACATGGCGGGAATACACAATCGAGTGAAAGACCGTGTACCCGGCAATTTCCTGTCGCGTCTGCTCATCGAGCTCGTCGTAGGCTGCACGCATGTCGGCAAATTCGGTATCGGCCCGCACCGGCGGGATGCTGCGCGCATAAAGCAGGGAGTAACGGCCCGCCGGATTCTCGAAAGTGGCATCGGCGTGCCAGATCCGGTTGGCAATCCCGTTCATGCGCCGCCGGTCGTTGGCGGCGAGCACCTGCCCATCGGTCCCGATATTGGAAATATCGGTCAGTGCCTCATTGCCGAACCGGTTCTTCGCAATCGCCGCCGAGGAAGTCTTGCTGTGAAGCTGACCATCTAACCGGGTCGAAAACTCGAGTTGCTCTTTGAAGTCAAACTGCTGATCATTGAAGATCAGCACGCCATAGCGGTCCATCGCATCCCGAATCTGCTGCAGTTGCGATTCAGTGACCTGGCGCAGATCCACTTTGCCCGCCCGGGCGACAAAGGTGGGATGAAGCGGCTGGAATTCAATTTTCATGGTCTGCCTCTGACTGAATAACAATCCTGAAACGGTTTCCGGAGACAATATCAGGCTGGGCGCCCCATGCGGAACGCGCGTTCCAGAGAACGATCTCCCGTCACAGATGACAAGCCCATGCCAACCAGAAGCTTTCGCAATACGCCCTTCGAGCAGATCCGCATCGGCGAGCCGATATCCGTCACCCGGCTGATCACCGAAGCCGAGGTGCAGGCGCTTGCGCTGGTCTCAGGAGAGGTCAGACCGCATGAGCTGGTCAGCTACACAAGCTTGGCCAACAAGGTCGCTGCGCAGGCGGTCGGTGCTGAGGCCATCGTTTCGGGCCTGCTGAACCGCCGCCTGCCCGGCCCTGGGACCCGGATCGTTTCGCAGCAGCTGCAGTTCCAGGGAACCATCCAGTCGGGCGGCGAGGTCACCGCCACGGTGACGGCAACCCAGAAGAATGACCAGGACCACTCGGTCCGCTTCGACTGCTCGGTCAGTCAGAACGGAGTCGATCTGGTCCGCGGCCATGTCACCGTGATTGCGCCCACCGAGACAATCGCCTATGACGACCTGGCCACCCCCGAGCTGATTCTGCGCCAGACCGATCAGTTGGCCAATCTGCTGGCCCGTTGCGCAAATCTGCCGGCAGTGCCCTGTGCCGTTGTGCATCCTTGCGACCGCGATTCGCTGCTCGGCGCCCTCGAGGCGGCGCGGCGCGGCCTGATCGAGCCGATTCTG
>JAURMJ010000322.1 GCA_030830765.1 Quisquiliibacterium sp. | reverse complement strand
TACCAGTTGTCCTCGCTCATATTGCCAAGCGAGGCACCGATACCGCCCTGGGCTGCCACAGTGTGTGAGCGGGTCGGAAAAACCTTAGACAGCACGGCCACGTTGTACCCGGCCTCGGCCAGTTGCAACGAACAGCGCATCCCGGCGCCACCAGCACCGATGATCACCGCATCGTATTTGCGACGCGGCAGGTTGTTTGCAAGATGGTTCAGCACGTCAGCCATCTCATACTCTCCAAAGAATGATCACAGCCCAAAAGCCGTAACCGACAAGGGCCAGGATGGTCAAAACCTGAAGGAACAGACGGACACCAGTAGGCTTGATGTAGTCCATGTAGATGTCACGCACGCCGATCCAGGCGTGCCATGCCAGTGAGATGATTGCCAGGAGCGTACACACCTTCATCCAGGGGCTGGCAAAGATCCCTGCCCAGCTGCCGTAATTGAGTTCCGGTGTGCTGAGCAGCGTCACGAGCAGCAGGATCGTATAACCCGCCAGGACAAGCGCAGTCACGCGCTGAGCCAGCCAGTCCTTCAGCCCGTAATGGGCTCCGACAACGATTCGCTTGGTAGTCATCTCAATAAACTCCGAACAGCTTGAGTGCGACAAGCGCCGTCAGGAGCAGGCTCACAATCAGCACGGAACCGGCCGTCTTGCGCGCCTGATCTTTTTCGATCGCCACGTGGACATCCATGACGAGATAACGGATTCCCGCACAAAAGTGGTGCAGATAGGCCCAAATCAGTCCAAGTAAGACAAGCTTGGCAAACCAGTGCGACACCACCGCTGTGTAGTTGGCAAAGCTGAGCTCTGACGTAAGACTCTGGTCGAACAGATAAAGCATGAACGGGATCCCCACCAGAAACATCAGCGCTCCGCTGATCCGGTGGAGAATGGACACGATCCCGGCAAGAGGCAGCCTGTAACTGCTCAACTGAAAAATGTGAATATTCCTGAATTCAGGCCGGGATTTGCTCCCCGCCTTGCTGGCCAGATCAGCCATGAAACTGCCCTCCGTGCAAACAGTCTGAAAGTCTAGAGCTCAGGACAAGTCCGTCCAGGTCGTGAGCCCGCGCATTTTGAACGATTTTTTTCCGATTCACTAATCCACCATTTCAGCTTGAAGGTGATTCAGCCAAGCTCATTGTGATAGTGCAACTCAGCGGTCACGTAAAAGCCCCGCCTGAGCTCGACCGGTCGATCCTGATAGGTGTACGTGAGGCGTTCGACGAGCAACAAAGGCGTCCCAGTGGCGACCGCCAGCTCGTTTGCCACTGCGTCATCAGCCGCAACCGCCCGGATGCGATCGGAGGCACGAATCATCTGTGTTCCGAATTCCGTTTCAAAAAGGCCATAAAGCGGGCCCGAGTAAGCCGCAAGCCGTTCAGCGGTCAGGCCCCGGAACAAGGCACCAGGCAGCCAGATTTCATCAAGGACAGCAGGCCTTGATTCAAAACTCAAAAGCCGCCGCAGATGCACAACTGTCTCGCCGGACCGCAGCTGCAACTGTCGAGCCACATCAATTGGCGCTCTGAGCCTGCGGCAATCAAGAATGCGGCTTTGCATGCCGCCAGGCGCGTCTCCGGCCTCGTTGCGCAGACGTAAAAAACGAAACTGGGCGCGGGCCTCACGGTGACTAGCAACAAAAGTGCCTCGCCCCTGCCGACGCACCACCAGGTTATCCGCAGCGAGCTCGTCGATCGCCTTTCGGACCGTGCCCTGGCTGACACCAAATCGCGTTGCCAGCTCGACTTCACTGGGAATCGCCTCACCAGGCTTCCACTCTCCGTCCTGCAGACGCTTGGTCAGCAACTCCTTGATCTGCCTGTAGAGCGGGCTGAATGTAGGAGCCTTTTCATGCAAGGCGACTGAGTGCGGGGATGACATTCCTGCATTGGACCACAGCCGATCACGCATTTCAATAACTTATGTCTTATATAAGATAGATCTTAAGCTTGACTTCACAGGCCACGTTCCCTACCATTTCCGGTTATCAAAAAATCGCTTCATATCCCCGACTCCGGCCAGTCAACTGCCGGACGCACAGCCTGCAAACAAGGAGCCCCCAGATGTCCAAACCCGTCAAGCGCGTCGCCGTCACCGGTGCCGCAGGCCAGATCGGCTACAGCCTGCTGTTTCGAATCGCCAATGGCGACATGCTTGGAAAAGATCAGCCGGTGATTCTTCAGTTGCTCGACATCACCCCGGCCTTGCCTGCTGTTCAGGGGGTCGTCATGGAGCTCGAAGACTGTGCATTCCCGCTGCTGCAAGGCGTAGTTGTCACCGACGATCCGAAGGTTGCCTTCAAGGACGCGGATTGTGCCGTGCTGGTCGGTGCACGTCCGCGCAGCAAGGGCATGGAGCGCAAAGATCTGCTCGAGGCTAATGGCGCAATCTTCACTGTTCAGGGTCGCGCGCTCGACGAAGCCGCCAAGCGAGACTGCAAAATTCTGGTCGTTGGGAACCCTGCCAATACCAACGCCTACATTGCCATGAAGTCTGCACCGGGTCTGCCCAAGGAAAACTTCACCGCAATGCTTCGTCTTGACCATAACCGCGCCATCTCCCAGCTGGCCGCCAAATCGGGCCAAGCGGTGTCCGGGATCGAGAAGATGGTCGTCTGGGGCAACCACTCGCCCACGATGTATCCGGACTATCGCTTTGCCACGGTCGGGGGCAAGTCACTCAAGGACATGATCAACGATGATGCCTGGAACCGGGACGTATTCATCCCGACGGTCGGCAAGCGTGGCGCGGCAATCATCGAAGCCCGGGGTCTGTCCTCAGCAGCTTCGGCCGCCAACGCCGCAATTGATCATATGCGCGACTGGGTTCTGGGTACCGATGGCCGTTGGGTCACGATGGGGATTCCCTCCGACGGATCCTATGGCATTCCGGAGGATGTCATCTACGGCGTACCAGTGACCTGTGCGAACGGAAAATACCAGCGTATTCAGGCGCTTGAAATCGACGAATTCAGCCGCTCACGCATGGATGCCACGCTGCAGGAACTGAACGAGGAACGCGACGGGGTCAAGCACCTGCTCGGCTGAGCCTGGCGGCACCGCACTGGCCGGGGAGCGGCATTGCTGTCTGCCCCCGGTCGATTCAGACAACCCTGAGCCACTGCCCAGGACAGCCATCTAAGAAGGAGTCTTTGATGACCCCAGGCCAGAAGTTTCGTGCCGCGCTTGCGGCGGAAAAACCGCTGCAGATCATCGGCGCCATCAATGCCAATCATGCCCTGCTGGCCAAGCGGGCTGGCTTCCAGGCAATTTACCTCTCTGGAGGCGGTGTTGCCGCCGGCTCACTGGGCCTTCCGGATCTTGGCATCTCAGGGTTGGATGATGTCCTGACCGATGTACGTCGAATCACAGATGTCTGTGATCTGCCGCTGCTGGTCGATGTCGACACCGGCTTCGGGTCGTCGGCATTCAATGTGGCCCGTACCACCAAATCAATGATCAAGTTCGGTGCTGCGGCAATGCACATCGAAGACCAGGTCGGCGCCAAGCGATGCGGTCATCGCCCCAACAAGGAGATTGTCTCCCAGGAAGAGATGGTCGACCGGATCAAAGCAGCAGCCGACGCCCGGACCGATGACAGCTTCTTCATCATGGCCCGGACAGATTCAATTGCAGTCGAAGGAGTCGAGCGCGCGGTCGAACGCGCGGTCGCGTGCGCCGAGGCGGGCGCAGATGGAATTTTCCCGGAAGCCATCACAGATCTGCAGACTTACCAGCAATTCGCGGCAGCCGTGAAGGTGCCGATCCTGGCCAATATCACGGAGTTCGGTCAGACGCCCCTTTTCACCGTTCCGGAACTCGCCAGCGTCGATGTCGCGATGGTGCTCTATCCGCTGTCCGCGTTTCGGGCGATGAACAAGGCTGCGCAGCATGTTTACGAAAGTGTGCGCCGTGATGGCACACAAGCCAATGTCGTCGACACCATGCAGACCCGCAAGGAACTCTATGATGCGATCGGCTACTGGGATTTTGAGAATAAGCTTGATGCACTGTTCGCGAAGGGCAAGTGACGAATTCACTGATCGGGATTGCCCCGATATTCAGGAGAGACTGACACCATGAACAAAAAGACAAAGCAGGAAGCAGCGCCCGCCACCCCGAGCGGCCCGAAACCGAAGAAGTCGGTCGCATTGTCAGGCGTTCCCGCCGGAAACACGGCACTTTGCACAGTAGGACGCACCGGGAATGATCTTCACTATCGCGGATACGACATCCTGGACGTCGCAGATGTCTGTCAATTCGAGGAGATTGCGCACCTTCTTGTCCACGGCAAGCTGCCGACCAAGGCCGAACTGACCGCCTACAAGGCAAAACTCAAGTCGCTGCGCGGAGTTCCTGCTGCGGTCAAGGCTGTGCTTGAGCAATTGCCGGCCTCCTCGCACCCGATGGATGTGATGCGCACCGGCGTATCCGCCCTGGGTTGCCAGCTGCCGGAAAAGGACGATCACAACGCACCTGGTGCCCGTGACATCGCCGACCACCTGATGGCATCCCTCGGCTCGATGCTCCTGTACTGGTATCACTACAGCACCAACGGGCGCCGTATCGATGTAGAGACCGATGACGACTCCATTGGCGGGCATTTCCTGCACTTGCTGCACGGGCGTAAGCCCACCGATCAGTGGGTGCGCGCAATGCACACCTCCCTGAACCTCTACGCCGAACACGAATACAACGCATCGACATTCACCTGCCGAGTCATCGCCGGCACCGGTTCCGATATGCACTCGGCCATCACCGGCGGCATTGGTGCCCTGCGTGGTCCCAAGCATGGCGGAGCCAACGAAGTCGCCTTCGAAGTTCAGAAACGCTATGACACCCCGGACGAGGCAGAAGCCGACATTCGTCGCCGTGTCGAGAACAAGGAAGTCGTCATCGGCTTTGGACACCCTGTTTACACAATCGGCGACCCGCGTAACGTGATCATCAAGGAAGTGGCTCGTCGCCTCTCCAAGCCCGCGGGCAGCATGAAGATGTTCAACATTGCCGAGCGCCTTGAGCAGGTAATGTGGGATGCCAAAAAGATGTTCCCGAATCTCGACTGGTTCAGTGCCGTCAGCTACCACATGATGGGGGTGCCGACTGCGATGTTCACACCGTTGTTCGTGATTGCACGGACTTCCGGCTGGGCTGCTCACGTCATCGAACAGCGCATTGACAACAAGATCATCCGGCCGAGTGCAAACTATGTCGGCCCGGAGAATCTGAAGTTCGTCCCGCTCGAGAAGCGTAAGTAAAGCAGCCCGCGCGCGGTTGGCCTGGGCCAGGAATTCGAAATGAAGCATCCAGCGATTGGTCGCCGCGTCATGCGAGAGCTTTGCAGCGCGTCCTTGATGCTCCTGGCTCTGGGTGTCTCAGCCAGCAGCCAGGCGGCACCACAGTCATCGCAGGC
The DNA here is from genome assembly GCA_030830765.1 of Quisquiliibacterium sp. Lineage (GTDB taxonomy): Bacteria > Pseudomonadota > Gammaproteobacteria > Burkholderiales > Burkholderiaceae_E > Quisquiliibacterium. The sequence continues at coordinate 3,096 of JAURMJ010000322.1, read as the reverse complement.
TGTTCTCATGCTGTCGCAAGCGGACTCGGGCTCAAAGACCCCCGACAAGCCCAAGGCTGCTGCAAAGCCGGCTGCATCGAAATCAAGCAGCGCCTCTTCGACAACAAAGAATAAGTCGAGCAACTCAAAGACGGTGCAGAAGAAAAAGATGTCCGGTTCGAAAACAAAATCCCGAGCATCTGCACGAACTTCAAGTAAGCCGGCAAGCGGCGGGAAAGCTGCAGCTGTCGCAGCCACCGCTGTGGCAGGAACTGCGGGCGCAGCGCCTGCACTCTTTGCCACGGGCACCGCGACCGGGCCGGCGTCGCTGGCTTCAGACTCATCGTCACTGATCGGTACTCCACTCCCTGCGATGCAAATGCAGGTCGGGACTTACCACTGCGAGTTGAACCGACAAGTGCAGGTTCGCTCACTTGGAGCAGATCGACGCAGCATGGTCGTCGCTTGGCGTGGCAACGAACACACGCTGACTGCGATCGACACGGCCAGCGGAGCACTGCGGTTTGAGAATGAACAGGCCGGCCTGACTTGGTTGGTCATCATCGGCAAGGCCATGCTGCTCGACAGTCGCAAGGGTGAGCAGCTTGCCAATGAATGCCGTCTTTGAGAACAGCTTTTTGAAGTACGCAAACCATTTCACCGTTCCCCGGAATCTGAACCCTGTAAACCGGAAATCATCATGACCAACAACACTTTTAAGACTCTGAAAGACTTCAAGCTGAAGTCCGGCAAGACTGCCAAGCTGCATTCTTTACCGACGCTGGCGCGCAAGTTCCCTAATATCAAACGTCTGCCGGTCTCGATCCGGGTTGTCCTCGAATCGGTTCTGCGAAACTGCGACGGCCTGAAAGTCACGCCTGAGCACGTCGAGCAGCTTGCAAACTGGAAGCCCACTGCTGACCGAGTCGACGAAATTCCCTTCGTCGTCGCCCGCGTCGTGCTTCAGGATTTCACCGGTGTGCCGCTGCTGGCCGATCTGGCCGCAATGCGCAATGTGGCTCAGGCCGCCGGTCGCAACCCCAAGTCCATCGAACCACTTGTACCGGTCGATCTCGTTGTCGACCACTCGGTCATGATCGATCACTTCGGTTCGCGCAAGGCGCTTGACCTGAACATGAAACTTGAGTTCCAGCGCAACCAGGAGCGCTATCAGTTCATGAAATGGGGTATGCAAGCCTTCGATACCTTCGGGGTAGTGCCGCCCGGATTTGGCATCGTCCACCAGGTCAACCTCGAATATCTGGCCCGCGGTGTTCACAAGGGCAAGGATGGAGTCGTCTATCCGGATACGCTGGTCGGCACCGACAGCCACACGACGATGATCAATGGGATTGGCGTTGTGGGCTGGGGTGTTGGCGGTATCGAGGCGGAAGCCGGGATGCTGGGTCAGCCGGTCTACTTCCTGACACCTGACGTCGTTGGCGTCGAACTGAAAGGTCGTCTGCGCGAAGGCGTGACCGCCACCGACCTGGTGCTGCGCGTCACTGAGATCCTGCGCAAGGAAAAGGTGGTCGGAAAGTTCGTTGAATTCTTCGGCGAAGGCACCCGCAGCCTCGCACTACCCGATCGTGCAACGATTGCCAACATGGCACCCGAATACGGCGCAACCATGGGTTTCTTCCCGGTTGATGAGCGCACGATCGAATATTTCGAGGGCACTGGTCGTACCAAGGCAGAAATCGATGCCTTCGAATCGTACTTCAAGGCCCAGGGCCTGTTCGGGGTTCCCAAAGCCGGTGATCTCGACTACAGCTCCGTTGTCACGCTGGATCTGGAAACCGTCGCCCCGTCGCTGGCTGGTCCGAAGCGCCCGCAGGATCGGATCGAGATTGGTGATGTCAAGAGCACCTTTGCCGATCTGTACAGCAAGTCAGTCGCCGAGAATGGATTCAACCAGCCCGCTGACAAGCTCAATCAGGTCTTCACCGCGGCCGACGGCACGCAGATCAGCAATGGCGACGTCCTGATCGCAGCAATCACCTCATGCACGAACACCTCGAATCCAGGGGTGTTGCTGGCGGCCGGCCTGTTGGCCAAGAAGGCAGTTGAAGCAGGCCTGAAGGTTCCCAAGCACATCAAAACTTCGTTGGCCCCGGGTTCGCGGGTTGTCACCGACTACCTGGAGAAGGCCGGTCTGCTGCCGTACTTCGAAAAGCTCGGTTTCGCCGTTGCTGCCTATGGCTGTACGACCTGTATCGGCAATGCAGGTGACCTGACGCCCGAACTGAACGAACTGATCACCAAGAATGATCTGATCTGCGCTGCTGTCTTGTCCGGTAACCGGAACTTCGAAGCCCGGATTCACCCGAACCTGAAGGCAAACTTCCTGGCATCCCCCCCGTTGGTGGTTGCCTACGCACTGGCGGGCAATGTCACGGTCGACCTGATGAGCCAGCCCGTGGGCAAGGGTAAGGGCGGCAAGGATGTCTACATCGGCGACATCTGGCCGACCAGCGACGAGATCTACAAGCTGATGAAGTTTGCGATGAACCCGAAGGTCTTCAAGGCAAACTACGCAAAGGTCGAGGCCGAGCCGGGCAAGCTGTGGGAGAAGGTCAAGGGCACCAAAGGCCAAGTGTATGACTGGCCGACCTCTACCTACATCGCGCGCCCGCCGTTCTTTGACGGCTTCGAACCGACGCCGTCGCAAACCTCGGGCAACATCAGCAGCGCTCGGGCGCTGGGTGTCTTCGGTGACTCCATCACCACTGACCACATTTCCCCGGCTGGCTCGATCAAAGACACCTCGCCAGCGGGCAAATGGCTTCAGGAAAATGGCGTTCTCAAGGCCGATTTCAACAGTTACGGGGCGCGTCGAGGCAACCATGAAGTCATGATGCGCGGCACGTTCGCCAACGTGCGGATCAAGAACCTGATGATCCCCCTCAATGCGGATGGTTCACGGACCGAGGGCGGCATCACGATCCACCAGCCCACTGGCGAGCAGATGTCGATCTATGACGCCGCGATGCGTTACATCGATCAAGGCGTGCCGACAATGGTATTCGGCGGCGAGGAGTACGGTACCGGCTCGTCGCGTGACTGGGCGGCCAAGGGTACGCAACTACTCGGAGTCAAGGCCGTTGTTGCAAAAAG
>JAURMJ010000321.1 GCA_030830765.1 Quisquiliibacterium sp. | reverse complement strand
GTTTGCATCGATTACAAAGCGGGACAGCTCGAAGCCGATCTGGCCGCAGCAACGCCAGATGGCATCGATGGCTATTTCGATAATGTTGGTGGGGTCGTGCTCGATGCCGTGCTTGCACGTATGAATGCATTCGGACGCATTGCGGTCTGCGGCCTGATTTCGGGTTACAGCGGCGAAGCCATGCCAGTGAACAACTACCGCTCGGTCCTGGTCAATCGGCTGAAACTGCAGGGCTTTATCATCAGCGAGCAGCCACAAGCCTGGCCGCCGGCATTGAAAGAGCTTGCCGAGCTGGTTGGAAGCGGGCAGATGAAATACCGTGAGACGGTTGCGCAAGGGATCGAAGCTGCGCCGCAGGCCTTCCTGGGGCTGCTCAAAGGGCGTAACTTCGGGAAGCAGCTGGTCAAACTGATCTAAGCAAGGATAACCCCAAGGGATCCATGAGGAGACGTAAGGATGAACGCACCGCAGAAATCGATCCGTGAACAGGTCAGCGAGCAGGAATGGAAGCTGCGTGTCGATCTGGCCGCCTGCTACCGGCTGATCGCAATGTATGGCTGGGATGACATGGTCTTCACCCATGTCTCGGTCCGAGTTCCCGGCCCCGAGCATCATTTTCTGATCAATCCGTATGGACTGATGTTCGACGAAATCACGGCCTCATCACTGGTCAAGGTCGACATGGAATGCAATCCGGTGCTGCCGTCGCCGTATCAGGTCAATCCGGCCGGATTTGTCATTCACAGCACTGTCCATGCCGCTCGCGAAGATGTGGTCTGCGTATTGCACACACACACAATCGCCGGGACCGCGGTGTCGGCCCAGAAGCAGGGCCTCTTGCCGATCTCGCAACAGGCCAGCGTTGCATTGATCGGAATGGGGATCAGCCAGGCAGATGATGAGCCTGCCAACGGCATTGGCTATCACGATTACGAGGGCATTGCGGTCAACGATGACGAGCGGCCGCGCCTCGCTCATGATCTGGGCCATAACAACGCGTTGATCCTGCGCAACCACGGCTTGTTGACCGTTGGACCGACCGTCGCCGATGCGTTCTTGAGGATGTACACGCTTGAAAACGCCTGTCGCGTTCAGATCGCAGCCCAATCGGGTGGCGCGCAATTGCAGATGATTGAACCGAAAGTGCTGGACGGTGTGCGCAATAATGTGCGGGTTGCCGCGGGTAAGGGCGGCGTCGAGGCACTGATCTGGCCGCCTCTGCTGCGAAAACTGCAGCGGATCAATCCCGGTTTCGACGTTTGATCAGCCTCTCCCAGAGCAAGGAGTCGCCATTGAACGACGAACTGCGGGATAACGCGCCCAGCGGGATCCGCGAAGGAGCGTTCTGCGAGGTCGCTCCGGAAGTCAAGCTGCATTACGCGCAATGCGGTGATCCGAACGCGCCTCTGTTGCTATTCGTTCATGGCTTTCCTGAGTTCTGGTTTGCATGGGCCGGTGTGATGCCGGCTTTTGCCGAACGTTGGCATGTCGTTGCGCCCGACATGCGAGGCTACAACCTGTCGTCCAAGCCACAATCCACGCAAGCCTACAAGCCGACTGCACTGATCGCGGATCTCGTGGCACTGATCAGGCAACTGGGCAACGGACGTGCAACGGTTGTGGCGCACGATTGGGGCGGAGCGCTCGCCTGGGGGCTCGCTATCGCGCACCCGGAGTTGGTCGAACGGCTGGTGATCCTGAATGCGCCTCACACCATTCCCTTCGTCCGAGCCTTGTCCGGCGATCCAGAGCAACAGCAGGCCAGTCAGTACATGAACTGGCTGCGCCGACCAGGCAGTGAAGAGAAGCTAGCGCAGAACGAGTTCGCGCTGCTGGAGCGGTTCTTCGTCGGGGACTCGGGCGCGCCCTGGTTCGATGGAGCAACCCGGGCCCGCTATCACGCCGCATGGTCGCAACCAGGCGCGCTGTCGGGCGGGGTGAATTACTACCGCGCATCGCCGCTGTATCCACCTGCCGGCGAAGACCCAGGGGCGGCCAAGTTGACCTTGCACGAGCAGGATTATCTTGTCCGTGTGCCGACGCTGGTGATCTGGGGCGAGGCCGATCCAGCCCTGCGTCCGGTGCTCCTTGAAGGACTGGAGCGTGTCGTCGAAAATCTGCGTATCGAACGGATGCCGCAGGCCTCACACTGGCTGATTCACGAGTATCCGGCAGCTGTCATCGAACTGATTCGCCCATTCATCGAGTCCTAGCGGTTGGCGACTCCATGGCGCTGGATCCGCAAGTCGAGAAAATCCTTTATTGGGCCTCACGCTCTCAGTCACCGGCCTATCCACTGCTGGGTGCCCAGACGGCGCGCATCGTTTACGAAAAAGCGATCGCCACGCTGGATGTCGCACCGCGACAGTTACACGATGTAGCCGATCTGCACGTGGAACTGCCCGGGCGTACGCTGACGCTGCGCCAATACGCCCCGCGCCAACACAGTTGGGCCGAGCCCATGCCGGCTCTGCTGTATTTCCATGGCGGCGGGTTCACGATCGGTTCGATCGAAACCCATGACAGACTCTGCCGTGTGCTGGCCAGTGGCGCAGATTGTCTCGTTTACTCGCTTGATTACCGCCTGGCCCCCGAACATCGTTTCCCAGCCGCGGCCGATGATGCCTTCGAGACACTGGAATGGCTCAATCGCGAGGCGCTGTCGCTGGGCATCGATCCGACACGTCTGGCCGTCGGCGGCGATAGTGCCGGCGGAACACTGGCTGCAGCAAGTGCCTTGCACGCCAGAGACATCGGAATCGATCTGGCACTGCAGCTACTGATCTACCCGGGGCTCGCGTCCTGGCAGACCAGCGAATCGCATCGCAAGCTGGCTCACGGCTACCTGCTTGATGATGATGTGGTTCAGTGGTTTTTCAAGCAATACCTGCGATCGGATCTGGATCGGGACGATTGGCGATTCGCGCCGCTGATGGCTCCAAGCCTTGCTCGGGTTGCGCCGGTCTGGATGGCATTGGCGGAGTTCGATCCCTTGCGAGACGAAGGCTTGGACTATGCCGAGCGTCTTCGCAACGCCGGTGTTCCGACCGAATGCACGGTCTATGAAGGCATGATTCATTCGTTCTTTCAGCATGCCGGGTTCGTGCTGAAGGCCAGACAGGCGCATGCGGACGCCTGCACAGCCCTGCGCAACGCCTTCACACAATGAAGGAATTGCATGACGACTGATCACAAGACGCAATCCGGGACTGAGCCTCAGCTCGTCACACCATCCGAGGACAGCATGCCGCCACAGACCCGAGGCAATCGCCATCGCTCGCTTGAGCTTCGGCTTGGCAGATGGACGGAGCTTTCCTCACTGGCCGGACCTGTTCGAGTCGAGGTCTTCGTGCAGGAACAGGGCATTCCAGCTGAAATCGAATGGGATGCCCATGATCTGACCAGCCTGCACTGCGTCGCACTTTGTGATGGCCAGGCGATCGGCACGGGACGCCTGCTGCCGGACGGACACATCGGTCGGATGGCAGTCCTTGCGCTTCATCGACGGGACGGTATCGGCGGAATGATTTTGTCTCGTCTCATTGAGGCCGCAAGGCAGGACGGCCACAACGGCGTTGAACTCAGTGCCCAAACCTATGTATCGGCGTTTTACCAGCGCTTCGGCTTCCAGCCCCAAGGGGAGGTCTACGACGAGGTTGGCATCCCCCACCAAAAGATGGTGCTCAAATTCTGACTGGCCTCAGGCCGGTATCGGGTAAGGCAGTTCACGCAGGATCAAGTCAATGCCCGACGCTGTGGGCGTACCCGACTGCAATGCTGCCGTTTGAGACTCGAACAACAGATCGACACCGCCTTCAGGCGATGGCGCAGCCAGAACGATCTGACCGCAGGGCTCACCACCATTGGCGGGCAATACATCGCTGCCGGGCTCCGGCTGTCCACCTTCGGCATGCGCCAGAAACATCCGGCGCTTGAGCTTGCCCAGGTATTGACTGCGCGCGACGATTTCCTGCCCCGGATAACACCCCTTCTTGAAATTGACTCCGCCAACGAGCTCGAAGTTCAGCATCTGCGGCACGAATTGTTCTGCTGTGGAAGGAACGATACGCGGAATAGCCGACAGGACATCGGTCCAGCGCCAGGTGGTGCTACTGGCCGGCTCAAGTCTCTCCGACAAACTGTGCCAGAGCAACTCGGCCTGGGCAGCATCGACCACCAACAGCCAACGGGGGCAGGGCTTGCCGGCGATTGTCACCGCAGGCAGGCTGACACAGTCCAGACCTGGTGCATGAGCGGTCTGCATCGGTCCCGGTACGTTGAGACCGAGACCATGAAGACTCTCGCCAGCTTGCTGGCCGCCAATGCCAATCAGTACTTTTTCCGAGCTCAGGTCCTGAAGCTTGGCCTTGGCACGCAGGACAAACATCGACAGCCGCCTGCGGACAGGCTCAAGCTGCGTTGAGGAGCAGATCAGAAAAATTCGCCCCTCCGGCTGCTTGAATCCGAGGAAACTCCCCAGCATGCGTCCCTTCGGTGAGCAGTAGCCGTACCAACGTCCTTCGGACGTCTCCAGATGTTCCACATCGTTGGTCAGTTGCGTGTGCAGAAACGCGGCTGCATCATCTCCGGAGACCCCAATCAGGCCCAGATCGGTCAACAACGACATAAAGCCGGTCTGAATCTGTTCGGTGCCCAGCGGCGCAAATTCCGCCTGCAATCCGTAAGCGTCCTCCAGCAGCGTGGCACCGAGTGATTGGGCCAGCGCTGCGACCGTGTTGCCTGAATCGTGCTCTGCGCTCAGCGCGGCAGTTGCAGTGGAGAGGGAGGGGATGCTCATTGTCGAACCATCATGCGTGAAAATTGGAGGGGAATCGGGCTGAGTTCAAGGTCATCGACGAAACCGCGTCTCGTCGACCATCCCTGCCGCGTCCGTTTCTGCAAATTATAGGGAGATCCTGCTCGCGCTACGATACGCTCT
>JAURMJ010000320.1 GCA_030830765.1 Quisquiliibacterium sp. | reverse complement strand
TGGATTGGTATAGCCGAGTTCGGTCACGGCACGAACGATCGGTTCGGCCAGGCCGAGTGATGCAAAAGACATGAGTTTCCTTGGGCGCGGCGGCAGGATGCCTGGCCGCTGAGTACCGCGTCGACCTTCCATCACGGGGCATGCCCGGTGGAACCAGTCGGGAAGACGAAGAGGGGTTTTACTGCTTGAGGGTCTATTGACCGCGGCGAAGTGACTGGTGTTCGGCGCCGCTGTCCACAATTGTACTCGCTCCGATGGCTTTGCGCCGAACGGCCGATCCAGAACGCGGTCAGCGCCCTGAGTTGGCCGTTCGTTGAAAACTGGATTGAGACCGGGATTCAGGCCTTCGGCGCCTGCTTGGTCCCGATGCTGACCGGGTAGTCCGGACGACCGGTTCGCATCCAGGTGACGATATTCATCGCTGCCTTGCGTCTTAATTCGACTTCCGACTCGACCGAGTAGAAGGCCGCGTGCGGACTCAGAATCACGCGCCGATCATTGAGCAGCGGATCATCCGGGTTGATCGGCTCCTTGGGCAGCACATCCAATCCGACCCCGGCCAGATGGTTCTCGGCAAGCACGGTGCGCAGCTCGTCAATGTTCACTACACCGCCGCGGGAAGTGTTCACCAGGTAGGAAGCTGGCTTCATCATTCGCAGCAGACGGGCGTTGACCAGTCCGCTGGTTTCATCATTGAGCAGCGTGTGAATCGAGATCGCGTCGGCCTGCTGAAACAATTCCTCAATTGATACGCGCTCGACATAGGCAGGAAAATCGCCGTCCAGCAGATATGGATCATGCGCAATCACGCGCTTGAACAGGTTGCGCGCGAGATGCGCGAAACGCTTGCCAATGCGGCCAAGTCCGAGCACACCGACAGTCATGTTCGATGCCCGCGGAATGCGGCCCGTACTCGAGTAATGCCAGTTGCCCTGGTGTACGTCATGATCGAAGCGCACGATGCCGCGAATCGTGGCCAGCATCATCGACAGCGCGTGCGTTGAAACTTCGCCGACCCCGTAGTCTGGGGAATTGGCCACCCAGACACCGTGACGTTTGGCGTCCTCGACCCGGATCGTGTCGTAGCCAGCCCCCATCCTGGAGCACAGTCCGATTTCCGGCCGGGCTGCGAAGACCTTTTCGTTGACCGGTGCGTAGGTGATCAGCAGCGCACTGCAGCCCTCGGACATTCGGATCACGTCATCTTCGGTGCGGCACTGGCCTTCGATCAGTTCGATCCCTGCATCACGCAGGGTCTGGCGCTCGACAGAAATGTCGCGAGCATGGAAATCGGTGTAGAGAACTTTCATGCGAAACTCCAAGGTTGGAAGCCGAATTTAGCATCTGCACGGTGCGCGAGGCATCGTCTCGTATTTCTGAACAAGGAACTCATCTGATGAATCGAATCGATCTGGAAGGTCGCTGCGCGATCGTCACCGGTGGAGCATCCGGGATCGGCCATGCGATCTGCCAGCGTTATGCCGCCAGCGGTGCGCGGGTCGCGGTCTGGGACCTTTCCGAAAAGGCAGCCCAAGAGTCATTGTCTGGTCTGTCGCAGGTTGCTGCTGGCGGGCATCTCGCCGTGCAGGTTGACGTCGCTGATGCTGCCTCGGTCGAGGCCGCGATGGCTGCGACGGTCAAGGCTTTCGGTCGTCTGGACATCATGGTCTGCAGCGCTGGCATCACTGGCCCGAACAAGGTGACCTGGGAATACGACCCCGAGGATTGGCGCAAGGTCATCGACGTTAACCTGAACGGCGTATTTCTCTGCAATCGAGCCGCTGTGCCGGCGATGTTGGCCAATGATTACGGACGCATCATCAATATCGCGTCGATCGCCGGCAAGGATGGCAATCCCAATGCGCCGGCGTACAGCACTTCCAAGGCTGGCGTCATCGGCCTGACCAAATCGCTGGGCAAGGAAACCGCCAAGACCGGCATCCGGGTCAATTGCATCACCCCGGCCGCGGTGCATACGCCGATCTTCGATCAGATGACGCAGCAGCACATTGACTTCATGCTGTCCAAGATTCCTTTGGGGCGCTTCGGCATGGTCGAGGAAATCGCTGCGATGGTCGCCTGGCTCAGTTCCGAGGAATGCTCATTCTCGACGGGGGCTGTCTTTGACCTGTCCGGCGGCCGGGCGGTTTACTGATGAGTGACCGTTACGACAGTGCAGCGCTGGTCGAGTTCGCCAACGGACTGTTGATCGCAGCCGGGGTCGACGCTCCGATCGCCCGGGATGTTGCCGAGGTGCTCGTTGAGGGCGATCTGCTGGGGCATGACACGCATGGCCTGGCACTTTTGCCAGGTTATCTGGGGGAACTCGAAAAAGGGGCAATGCGAGGTCGCGGCATGCCTCGCGTGATTGCCGAGCGCAGTGTGGTCGCCACCTGGGATGGCGAGCGCCTTCCCGGACCCTGGCTGGTCAGGCAGGCTGTTGCCTGGGCGCTGCCGCGTGCCCGCGAACATGGCATGGCCAGCGTCGCCATTCGCCGCAGTCATCACATTGCCTGTCTGGCCGCCTATCTGGAACCAGTGGCCCGGGCGGGCATGATGCTGCTGCTGTCCAGTTCGGACCCGAATGCGGCCAGCGTCGCGCCCTTTGGTGGTACGCAGCCCGTGTTCACCCCGAACCCGATTGCAATCGGCATGCCAACCTCCGGCGACCCGGTCATGATTGACGTGTCTGCCTCAATCACCACCAATGGCATGAGCGGTCGAATGAAGGCTGCAGGTCAGCTCGGTGAACATGCCTGGTGGCTGGATGCGCAGGGGCGCCCAAGCAAGGACCCCGCAGTGATCTTTGAGCAGCCCCCGGGAACGATCTTGCCGGTTGGCGGTCTGGATGCCGGTCACAAAGGTTACGGGCTGGCGCTGATGATTGAAGCCCTGACTGGTGGACTGGCCGGGCATGGTCGCGCTGATCCGGCCGAGGGTTGGGGTGCGACTGTGCATCTGCAGATTTATGATCCTGCCGCGTTTGCCGGTGCGGATGCCTTCGCGCGACAACTCGATTGGATCGTCGAGGCCTGCCATCAGAACCAGCCAGCTGACAGCGCGCGTCCAGTCCGTCTTCCAGGCGAACGTGGGCTGGCGCGCAAGCGCGCACAGACCGACGCCGGGATCAGTTTGCAGACCGGCATCATGCCGGCGCTCATGCCCTGGGTCGAGAAGTTGTCTGTGCCATTGCCGCACGCCGCCTGAATCCGACATTCCTTAATCGCACTTAATTCACCAGACAAGAAAAATGAGTAAACCCCCGATCCTGTTGATGGGCCACTTCTATCAACCCAAGCTTGACGAGCTCGAGAAGCTGTACGAGTGTCATCGTCTCTGGGCCGCTGCGGATCCTGAGGCCCTCTTCGCGAGCCTGGCTGATCGCTGCCAGATCGTTGTCACTGCGGGCGGTCGCGGAATCAAGGCGGATGAAATGGATCGCCTGCCGAATCTGAAGCTGATTGCCAGTTTTGGGGTCGGGGTCGATGCGATCGATCTGGAACATGCCCGCAAGCTCGGGATCGCGGTCAGCAACACGCCCGATGTGCTGACCGAAGACGTGGCGGACATGGCGTTGGCGCTGATGCTTGGGACAATTCGCCGGATTCCCCAGGGCGATCGTTTCGTGCGCGATGGGCGTTGGCTGGCTGGTGGCATGCCGGTGACACACAGCCTTCAGAAGCGCCGCGTTGGGATCGTTGGACTGGGTCGTATTGGTCGGGCCATCGCCAAGCGGTGTGCAGCGTTCAATACGGAGATCGGGTATTTCGGGCCGAATCGCAAATCGGACACCGATTATCGGTATTTCAGCGACATCGTTCAGATGGGCGAATGGGCGGATGTGATGATCGCGGCCTGTCCTGGTGGTCCGGCGACTTTTCGGGTGGTGTCCCGCGCGGCCCTGGAGGCGCTGGGTCCGGACGGCGTATTTGTCAATATTGCGCGTGGCTCGGTGGTCGATCAGGAGGCGATGATCGAACTGCTGGCCGGTGGTGGGTTAGGGGCTGCCGGGCTGGATGTCTTCGATGACGAGCCGAATGTGCCTCAGGCACTGATTGCTTTGGACAATGTCGTGCTGCACCCGCACCAGGGCAGCGCGACGTACACGACCCGGGCAGCGATGGGGCAGTTGGTGATCGACAACGTGGGTGCCTTCGTCCAGGGCCACGAACTCCCGACGCGGGTTGTCTGAGACCCGATCAGTGCAGCGGCGCGCGTTGTTGTGCCAGCGACATGGCGCGCAGCCCGTTCACTGTTCACCTCCAGGTTCGCCAGCCGGCGACAGTGCCGATTTTGAGCTCAGATTTCCGGCGTGATTGTCGGCCCCGGATTGTCCACGACGACGGCGCGCCCGTGGACTGCCCACGGCCCCGAACAGGTGGCGAGACAGTTCCTCCAGAGCCAGCTTGTAAACATCCCGCTTGAAGTCGATGACGCTTTCAAGCGGAATCCAGTAATCATGCCAACGCCAGGCATCGAACTCGGGTTTTTCTGTGGCGCGCAACTGCACATCCGTGTCTTTCCCGACCAGTCTGAGCAGAAACCAGATTTGCTTCTGGCCGCGGTAGTGGCCTCGCCACTCCCGTCGGACCCAGTTCTGTGGGACGTCGTAGCGCAGCCAGTCCCGT
>JAURMJ010000319.1 GCA_030830765.1 Quisquiliibacterium sp. | reverse complement strand
TCTGGCCACGTCACTGGCCACCTCGGGCTTCATGAACTGGTACAACAAGCGCGCGGCAATCAAGGAACGATGAGATGAATCAGACCTTCGAGCCGATCGCGCCACGCCCTGCCCCGGTACGCACCGAGGGCCTGCTGCCCTGGCTGCGCGCCAATCTGTTCGGCGATTCAACCAGTACGATCATCACACTCGTGCTGCTTGGACTGGGCTTTAATTACCTGCCCCCACTGTTCGGCTGGCTGTCGACAGAGGCAGTATTCAAGCCGGATTTCGATGTCTGCCAGAGCGCCCGAGGAACGGGTGCCTGCTGGGGAGTCGTTGCCGAGAAATACAGAATTATCGTGTTCGGTCGCTACCCGTACGAGTTGCAGTGGCGTCCGCAACTGGCCACCTTGCTGCTGGTGAGTCTGCTGGTCGCAAGCTGTATCCGAGCCTTTTGGAAGCAATGGCTGGTGATGGCCTGGGTTGTGGTGATCCCGACTTTCTTTGTACTGATGGGCGGCGGTGTGATGGGCCTGAGCGCCGTGAGCACTGACCAGTGGGGCGGACTGCCGCTGACCGTCATGCTGGCTGCCTTCGGTATCACGCTGGCCTTCCCGCTTTCAGTCCTGGTGGCCCTGGGCCGACGCTCCGAGTTACCGGCCATTCGCAGCTTGTGCGTGATCTACATCGAACTGGTCCGGGGGGTCCCGCTGATCTCGGTGCTGTTCATGGCCTCGTTCATGTTTCCGTTGTTCATGCCGATCGGCAAGTCGCCGGATGTGCTGATCCGGGTGCTGGTCGGAATCACGCTGTTCGCGGCCGCCTACCTGGCTGAAACTGTTCGCGGCGGATTGCAGGCGATCCCTAAGGGACAGATTGAAGCCGCCCAGACTCTCGGACTCACCTACTGGCAGACACAGCGCAAGATCGTGCTGCCGCAGGCGCTGGCCATGGTTGTTCCGGGCATCGTCAACAACTTCATCGCGATCTTCAAGGACACCTCGCTGGTCACCATCGTGAGCCTGTACGAACTGACCGGGGCATTGGGATTGGCGTTGAACTCCGATGCAAACTGGCGCCCTTTCAAAATCGAGGGTTACCTGTTCATCACGCTGATCTACTTCGTCTTCTGTTTTTCGATGTCGCGCTACAGTCTTTGGATCGAGAGACAAGTCTCGGTCAGCAAGAATCGCTAACGCAATCGAACACACACACACCATGACCGAACACATTATCGAATTCGAAAAGGTCAACAAGTGGTACGGGAATAATTTTCACGTACTTCGAGACATCGACCTACAGATCCGGCAGGGGGAAAAGATCGTGATTTGCGGTCCATCCGGGTCCGGCAAATCAACCTTGATCCGATGCGTCAATCGGCTCGAAGAACATCAGGAAGGGCGAATCGTCGTCGATGGCATCGAACTGGCCGATGACGTGAAAGCCATTGAGAATGTCCGCCGGCAGGTCGGAATGGTCTTTCAGCAATTCAACCTGTTTCCTCACCTGACCGTACTCGAGAACCTGACGCTCTCACCGCGCTGGGTCGGCAAGCTGCCGCGCGCTGAAGCTGAGGAACGTGCAATGCAGCAACTTGAGCGGGTCAGAATTGCCGAACAGGCCAGCAAGTACCCGCTGCAACTGTCAGGCGGTCAGCAGCAACGCGTTGCCATTGCCCGCGCGCTGTGTCTGACGCCCAAGATCATGCTGTTTGATGAGCCAACCTCGGCGCTCGATCCGGAAATGATCAAGGAAGTGCTCGATGTAATGATCGAACTGGCCGGACAGGGCATCACAATGCTTTGCGTCACCCACGAGATGGGGTTTGCCAAGGCGGTGGCTGATCGCGTGATTTTCATGGACCAGGGGCAGATCGTCGAGCAGAACGAGCCGCACGCTTTCTTCAATAACCCGCAAAACGAACGCACCCGCGACTTCCTGTCCAAGATTCTTGGGCACTGAACCTGCGGAAGTCGGCTGTCATTTGGCGACAGGCTTACCCCGCCACCGTCGAACACGCTGGGCCAGCTCTTCCTCAAGCATCACCAGGGCCGGGGTCAACAGCATCAGCAGCGCGGTACCGAGCAGGACACCGACTGCGATTGACACGCCCAGCGGGATCAGGAACTGGGCCTGAATGCTGCGCTCAACAATCAGCGGAAAAATCCCCAGAAAGGTCGTGATGGTCGTCAGCAGGATGGGCCTGAAACGACCCTTCGCGGCAAGGATGATCGCCTCACGCACCGGCACTCCTTGACGACGCTGCTCATTGACAAAATCGATCAAGACCAGCGAGCCGTTCACGATGATCCCGGATAGACCGACAATTCCGAAGATGCTGATCAGACCGAAACTGAGTCCCAGCATCAGGTGCCCGATCGTAGCACCGACCAGACCGAACGGAACCGAGGCCAGCACAATGAACGGCTGAACGTAATTGCGAAATGCCAGCGCCAACATCGCGTACATGCCGAACAGTGCAAGCAGGAAGTTACGAGCCAGTGCAGGCAGGGTCTGCGACTGTTCGCGCTGCTCACCGCCCATCGACCAGGTCAGACCGGGGATCTGCTCGCGGACGCGAGGTAGGATTTCGTCCAGCAGCCTGCCGTTGATCTGCTGACCACTGATCACCGTGGGATTGATTTCGGCCAGCACCGTCGTGACGCGTCGCCCGTCTTCGCGAACCAGCGTAGAGCTTGCATGACCGAGGCTTATGTCGGCCAGTTCGTGAAGGGGCGCGAACGCTCCACTCGGGGTGCGGACCCGATACAGGGACAGATCGGCCAGTGAGTTGCGTTCCTCATCGGGCAGGCGAACATAGACCCGCACCTCGTCACGACCGCGCTGTACCCGAACAGCCTCGGCGCCGAAGAATCCGGCTCGGACCTGTTGCGCAAGACTGTCGATGGTGACCCCGAGTGTGCGCGCGTATGGCTTGAGTTTGAATTGCACTTCCCGCTTGCCGGGCTCCTGATCATCACGCACGTCGAATACACCCTCGATGCGAGACAGCTCCTGCTGCACCAGATGCACGGCCTCTTCAAGACCTTGCGCAGTTCGAGCAGACAGCAGCACCTGGACCGCTGAGCCGACATTGATCACGTTCGATGCAAATGACAGCTTACGAACCTGCGGCAGCGTGCCAACCAGCTCGCGCCACCGCAACTCGAAATCATGCGAACTGATGCTTCGTAACTCCGGATCAAGCAACTCGAAGACTACCGATGCCTTGTGTCCCTGCAACAGGCCAAGCGCAGCGCCTGCACCGGGGCCGCTGACCTCTTGGCGCCCCACCCTTGTCATGACGGTGCTGACCAGATCGCGACCGCTCGGATCCGGCAGCTGGCGGGCGGCTTCCCGGCCTGCCGCTTCGATCTGCTCGGCCACTCTGAGTGTTGCAGCCGCTGAGGTCCCCTGCGGCAACTCAAGGCTTGCCGTCACATAACGACCCTCGACAATCGGGAAGAAATTGAACTTCACATAGCCGCCGGCGATCACTCCCAGCGTCAGCATGAACAGCGAAAGGCTGGCGGCGATCACCACCCCGTACCGCAGTGTGGCGAACCGCAACAGCCGGTCGAGAGGTCCTTCAATGAAACGCCTGAGCAAAGCGTCCATGCCGTGCCGTATTCCGGCCAGTACCCTTCCCAGGCCGGTACGCGCCACGTAGCCCGCAATCTGCAGATGGGCCAGGTGGTGGGGCAGAATCAGGATCGCCTCAAGTACGGACACCGTCAGTACGATGATCACGATGGCCGGGATCTGGAACAGGAATTTACCAACGACGCCGGGCACGAACAGCAACGGAATGAAAGCTGTAATCGTCGTACCGACCGCCAGCGCCACCGGCGTGGCCACCCGCTGCGCGCCGCTGACCGCCGCCTGCATGCCCGCGACACCTCGCTCGTTTTCGGCATAGATGTTTTCACCCGTGACGATCGCATCATCGACAACAATGCCGATCGCCAGAATGAATCCAAACAGCGACATCATGTTGATCGAAAGCCCCAACATCGACATCGCGGTGAACGTGCCGATGAAGGAGACAAAGATCCCGACCGCAACCCAGAATGCCAGACGCAGATCCAGAAAGAGCGCCAGCGCAACCATCACCAGGACAAGTCCCACCAGGCCGTTCTTGACCAGCAGGTCAACCCGGTTGCGAAACTCGGTTGCGTCATTTCTCCAGATCTTCACTTCG
>JAURMJ010000318.1 GCA_030830765.1 Quisquiliibacterium sp. | reverse complement strand
TGTCTACCAATTTCACCACCTCGGCCAAGGAAGGTTGGTCCGGATTGTACCTGCGTGGCTAAGCTAGCTGCGTCAATGAGTGTGCTTTGATGATCTGAGCCAGGCGGGCTTGTCTTGAATTCAGCGCCTACGATTTCTGGTGACGACCTCAGGGATCTGTGGAGGTATCAGGCATCGTCCTGGCCATGGCATCGGCCAGCGACTTGATCCCATGCTCAGCCAAAGCCTTGGTAGCTGCCCGGCGGTCTCGCAGTTCTTTGTTCTGACTCAGTTTGGACTTGGCCGTCAGGCGTGTGATCTGGATTTCGATCCCGACGATGGCCTTGAGCATGCCATTGATGTATTCACCGTCCGAATCACTCATACGCCATGGACGGGCGTCCCCCGTCCGCCCCTCATGCTCCCGCGTCAGGCGGGCAACGATACCCCGCACAAAGCGTTCATCGTCTAGTACTTGAATCTCGCCATGAGCGTGGACAACCTGATAGTTCCAGGTTGGAACCTGTCGATGGGTTTCGTGTTTGCTGGGGTACCAGTTGGGCGATACATACCCTTGTGCCGCAGTGAAAATCACCATGACCGGACTGCCGTTCTTGACTTGATTCCAGACGGGGTTTGCGCGGGCAACGTGGGCCCGAAGTCGTCCAAGTCCATCGGCCGATGGCTCAAATTCAAACGGCAGATGATTCGCATCAAGCCCCTGGGGTCCAAGGGTCACAAGGGCTGCGAGCGGGTTCTCGCGGATGATGCGATGAACTTCCTCGGTGCGACGTTCATCGAAGTGGTCAGGAAGGTACATGAAGCTTATCCGAGCCCGTTTGGTCTCAAGCCTTGAACGACTCTTTTTCCAGAATTCTGGAAACAAAGGAGCGCAAGGTCTCGCGCAGTTCGGGCAATTTGAACGGTTTGGTCAGATATCCGGAAAAACCGGCATCGTGCGCACGATCAATGTCGACCTGCATGGCGTTGGCAGACAAGGCAATGACTGGGATGCCCGCGGTCGTTGGAGAGTTCGACAAGGCATGCTTAACCTCGATGCCATTGAGTCCGGGAAGATTCATATCCATCAGGATCAGATCGGGCTGCTCGCGCAAGGCGATTTCCAGACCGCTCTCACCATCGGCCGCATGAATCAGCTGGAGTGGAAACTCCTTTTCCAGAAAAAGCCGAACGATTTCGAAATTTGTCAGTGTGTCTTCGACATAAAGAAGCTTGATCGGGCGATGTGGAATGAGGTACGGCACTTCAGTGGAATCTGAGACCTGCACAGGATCCGAGCGCTCCAGCAAGGCCGTCTGTGCAGGTTCATCTGCCTGAGGTGCTTCACAGCGATTGAGCTCGAAACTGAACTCACTGCCGACATCAGGCTTGCTGCTGACCGAAAGTTTGGATCCCATCGATTCCGTCAGACGGCGAGAGATTGCCAGTCCGATCCCGGTGCCCTCAATGACTTCGCCGCGGCGTACAAATCTGACGAAAGGCTGGAACAACTGCTGCAATTGCTGCGGGGTCATGCCTCGCCCCGTGTCCTGAACCGCGATCCGCACCTTGTCCCGCTCCGAGTCAGTCAGGATGATTCGGACCGAGCCGCCGGAATGGTTGTATTTGATCGCATTGCTCACCAGATTCAACAGGATCTGTCGGACCCGCAACGGATCTGCTTGAACCCAGTGTTGCTCGATACCGAGGATCTCGACTTGCAGGCTGACCTGCTTTTTATCTGCGTTCGGTTTGAGCTGAGCGACACAGTCGCTGATCAGCGAAGAAAGCTCCGTTGGCACCGTGTTGATCTCGACCATATCAGCTTCGATCTTGGAGAAGTCCAAGATCTGCTCGATCAACTCAAGCAGATGCCATCCGGATCGCGAGATCTGCTCGATGTGGGCCTGTGTCAGACCCTCTGAAGACTGGTTTGAAGTTCGCTCTGCTTCTGAGGCCATCAGTTGTGCATGGCCCAGGATTGCATTGAGTGGCGTGCGAAGTTCATGGCTCATGTTCGCCAGAAATTCGTTTTTGAGCCTGTTCGCAACCTCTGCTGCATCGCGGGCCTCACGCAATGCCTGGGTCTCTTGCAGGCGTTTTCCGAAGTAGCGCGCAATGCCCACCGAGAGTGCCATTGCCAGCAAGCCTGCGGCAAGAATCAGCGGAAGTGATTCTCTAAACGGAGCATGGATCTCATTGGCTGGTACCGAGAAAACAACCGACCAGCCCGTTTCCTGTGAGCAGGATACGAGCTCTACGAACTCGCTGCGATCATACTGAACACCTTCGAAAATCTGATGCAGATGATGACCCAGCGTCGTGTGGCCGTGCTGGTGATCTGGGCGGCAAGTGTTCGCCAAGCGTGCAAGCGTTTCCGGCCTAGCCGACTTGCCTACTGGAAACAGCAGATGCTGATTCGAGGTGGCAACCGTCCCGTTACCGTCGATGATCGCGACACCCCATGTTTCCGGGATGCCCTGAAAAAGGGTCTCCATGGCCTTTGCCCGGAGCATGACGGTCAAGGTCAAGCCAGCCTCTGGGGCGCTCGAAATCGGTGTTCTAATCGGAACGGTTGCTTCACTGATGTTCGGGCCGTGGGTGCGAACCCCAAAGATCGTGGGCTTCTGGCTGGCAAGGACGACTTTTCCCTGCGCCATGGCATTGGGACCCGCTGGGATTGCTTGCGCCGGCGTCTCTGGGCGCCCCGTGTGAAATACGAACTGCTCGGCAGGCAGGTCTGTGACAACAATCCAGGCCAGGTCAGCGTCTTTTTCAACGACTGCATAGGCCTCGTTCGCAAATTCATCGTATCTGCGAAACTGAAGCGAATACGACTGCGCAAGTGCCACTGCGAGTCGCAGACCATAATTCAGACGTCCATCAAGCGCGGTCTGAACACCGTGCACAAACCCTTCGATTCGACGCTCAACAGCCCGACCGGTCGACTGATGGAGCAGGAACGTAACCATCAGTACCACCATGACGACCGGTACCAAAGACACCCCGACGATGAAAAGCGATGAGCGGGTACGGCCGCTTAGCCAGCTATCGATCATCGTCAGCGAGTTGCCCTGAAAATTTTAGGTCAGCGTTTAGCAGGGTCGCTGTCATCAGGCTCCGACCCGTCAGTTGTTTGAGCGCTGCGACGCGCCGTCTTCGAGACTGACAACGATTGTTCGTTGCCGATACGCGCCTTCCAGCGAAGCCGCAGCACGGTTGCAGACGCAACGAGAAGCAGGGCCCCACTGGCCTTGGCCAAGAAACCATCCGTATTGAGCAGAACTGCCAGCCCTAGAAGTGCATAAATAAAGGGAGAGGTTTCGTACCAAAGCTCTTCCAGGTCCATTGGTTGCTCCGATGTCGAATTGAGTATCCTGATTCTAGGCGAGAGACCGGGGCATGCCAAACATCAAAGCATTCTTCCCGGAGAGGCCATCGGGTCGCGCATCCGGTATTGGCCCGAATCCACCTGATGCAGAAAGCGCTCAAGCAGCAGATTGAACAGTGCTGGCTCCTCGAGGTTGCAGGCGTGTCCGGTCTGTGGAATGAACGCCAGACCCGCCGATGGCATCATGCGTTTGAGCATCATCGAAGCATCAAGGCAGGGCCAGTCCTCATCGCCACTCATGATCAGCGTTGGTGTTGTGCATTCGGCCATTTCCATTGAGAAATCCTGCAGGGCCGGCCGACGCGCCTGATAGCCCTTCAGGGTCATGGCAGATCCGTGCGCTGAATGCTCGCTGAGCATTCCCAGAAATTCAGCAAAGCCGCGCGGGTCCTTGTTGCGGAACTGGACGCGTGTCGGTGTGATGCCTCGAACGGGCGCCATCTCGACCCAGCCGCTTTGCAGCAGTCCATCGGCAGCGGCCACGGATTCCTGTGCAAATGTTTCGCGCACATCGGGCATCGAGCCGGAGCCAATCCCAGCCAGAGTCAGCGAAAGAGCGCGCTGCGGCCATTTCATGCCGAAGTAGAAGGTCGCGAAGGCACCCATCGAGAGGCCGACGATATGCGCCTTTTCAATGCCCAGACCATCAAGTACCGCCAGAATGCCCGCGCGTTGATGCTCAAACGAGTAAGCCTCGGCATCTGCGGGGACATCGGAGGGTGGGTAACCGCGCGAGTTGTAGGCAATACAACGGTATTTGCGGGAGAAATATCGCATCTGGTTCTCCCAGCTCCGATACTCGCCGGCGAATTCATGGACGAACACGAGAGGCAGGCCTGTACCGGCCTCCTCATAGTAGAGATTTACGCCATCCTGGCATTTGATTGTGGGCATCGATCCTCCGAAGACTGTTCAATGGAAACGACCGGAAGCACTGTTCCGGGAAAACGCTGTATCTTTGCCGGACTTTAGCGGCGACGCAATATCACCATTCTGGTGTGGGGACCAAATTGAGCTTAGTCGAAGATCGCTTGCGTGCGCTGCCATCCAAGGCGCTGGCGCGGATGCGGCGTGGTGTTGAGAAGGAAGGCCTTCGTGCCACACTGGACGGCCGATTGGCGCCGACCGGACATCCCCATGCACTGGGGTCAGCCCTGACGCACCCGCACATCACGACCGATTTCAGTGAATCGCAACTGGAACTGATCACTGGGGTCCATCCTGACGCGACATCCTGTGTCGAGGAACTCACGCAGATTCATCAGGTGGTGCATCGTCACCTTGCTGGTGAACTGATGTGGGCGGCGAGCATGCCATGCGAATTACCCGGCGATGAACAGATTCCAATTGGTCAGTATGGCAATTCAAATATCGGGCGGGCCAAGACGGTCTACCGCAATGGACTGTCGCATCGGTACGGGCGCTCGATGCAGACGATCTCCGGCGTGCATTACAACTTTTCACTGCCGGCTGATTTGTGGACAACCCTGCGGGATGCGTACGCCCCGGAAAAGCCGGAACGTGACTTTATTGATGAGGCTTATTTCTCGCTGATCAGAAATTTTCGTCGGCATACCTGGCTGCTGCTGTATCTGTTCGGTGCTTCTCCTGCAGTCTGTGCATCCTTTATCGAAGGCCGGCCGCATCGCTTGCAGCGCTTGTCAGCGGATTCTTATTACTTGCCGTATGCAACGTCATTACGCATGGGGCCGCTTGGCTATCAGAGTGATGCTCAGCGATCGCTGGCTGTCAGCTACAACAGTCTGCAAGGGTATGCACAGTCAATTCGTGCGGCGCTCAGTGCGCCATATCCTGCCTACGAGCGCATCGGGGTTCGGGTGGATGGTCAATATCGGCAACTTTCCGATACGCTGCTGCAGATCGAAAACGAGTTCTACGGCACGATTCGCCCAAAGCGCACGATCCGTTCCGGTGAGCGGCCGCTGCATGCCTTGGGGGAGCGGGGCGTTCAGTACGTCGAGGTGAGATGCCTGGATGTTGATCCGTTCAGCCCGGTCGGTATTGATGCCTCGACGATGCACTTTGTCGATGTCTTCCTGTTGCATTGCCTGCTGGCGGACAGCCCAACGGATTCACCGGCGGAAATTTCATTGATCGCGACCAATCAGCATTTGGTTGCTCAGCAGGGAAGACAACCCGGACTGATGCTTGAGCGCCCGAGTGGCACGACCTCGCTGCAAAGCTGGGCAAACGGCATTTTGAATGAATGCGAGCCGATCGCTGCAGCCCTGGATGCGGCCTGCGAATGCTCTGTGCATCGGGATGCCTTGGACCTGGCAAGGCAACGGCTTGCTGAGCCTGACAGCACGCCGTCAGCACGGGTGCTGGCGCAGATGCATCAGGAACATGGTGATGCTTTCCTGCCCTTCGCCCTGACCCGCTCGCAGGAGCATCGTGAGTACCTGCTTAGTCTGCCCATCGCAGCCGAGGTTCTCGATCGCTTCAGCGACATGGCTGAGCAGTCAATCGATGAACAGATGAGGATTGAATCGCAAGATACGGAACCTTTTGCGCAGTTTCTTGCACGCTATCTGGCCTTGGACGCGCTTTCAGCCGGACCTGTCTGACCGCAACCAGCTGCTGCAGCCTGAGAGGCTGTCTTGTCGGTTAAAAGATCGTCGGGAGCCAGACTGCTTACAGAAGAGTCCGCAGGATCGGCCAGACATTGGCAAGCATGATTGGTTGGGCCTGCGCGTTTGGGTGAATGCGATCTCGCTGGAACAAGTCGGGATTCTGAGCAACGCCCTCCAGCAGGAAGGGGACCAGGGCCGTCCGCTCGGCTGCAGCGACCCGGGCAAAGATG
>JAURMJ010000038.1 GCA_030830765.1 Quisquiliibacterium sp. | reverse complement strand
GTGGCGGTGGAAACGGCGGTGGCGGTGGAAACGGCGGTGGCGGTGGAAACGGCGGTGGCGGTGGAAACGGCGGTGGCAACAATCCAAGCTGCGGGAACTCCAGCGGAAATGCGAATACCTGCTAAGCGCACGAATCCGAGCAGAAACGCTGCTAGCTGCTCTTGGTAACCCGTTCGGCGTCGAAAACCACGCCCTGCTCGAACAGGCGCAGCACATCCTCCGCAGAGAAACCCAGTTCCTCGAGTACCTGAGCCGAATGCTGCCCCAGCATCGGAGCAGGCTTCCGGATTGACGTCAAATCCCCGGTACTTTTGATCGGCAGCCCAAGCGTTTTCATCGGCCCGATCTTCGGATGGTCGATATCCACCACCATCTGCCGGGCCTTGATGTGCGGATCGGCCAGAATCTGTTCATAGCGATAAACCGGACCACCGGGCACGGCAGCCTTGTCCAGCAACTCGACCCAGTGCTCCGTTGGCGCCCCCGCAAACACCGTTTCGATCTCGGTCTCGAGTGCGTCAACGTTTTCCAGCCGGGCAACATCGGTTGCAAAGCGCGGATCGGTCAGCCATTCGGGCTTGTTGCAGACAATGTTGCAGAAGTTCTGCCAC
Source organism: Quisquiliibacterium sp. (assembly GCA_030830765.1). Taxonomy (GTDB): domain Bacteria; phylum Pseudomonadota; class Gammaproteobacteria; order Burkholderiales; family Burkholderiaceae_E; genus Quisquiliibacterium. The sequence continues at coordinate 5,336 of JAURMJ010000038.1, read as the reverse complement.
AGCTTGCCGTTGTTGGCACCCACCGTCACATAGCCGTCTTGCGTCCGGTAGGCCTGATAGGGCGCGGAGCGCCGATGCCGGGTGCCGGTCGCGCCTGGCAATTCACCGCCGCCGAAGTAGGCGCCGAATTCCCATTGCGTCCAGGCAAGACCCGCCTCCAGCAAGGAGGTCTCCAGATACTGCCCCTTGCCGCTGCGAAGGCGACCGATGTAGGCACCAAGAATGCCGTACAAGGCCGTCACGCCGCTGGAAATATCGTTCATCGCAATGCCGACCTTGGCCGGGCGGCCACCCGGGTAGCCAGTCATCATCATGATGCCGGACATGCCCTGCGCGATGATGTCAAAGCCCCCTTTATGGCCATAGGGCCCCGTCTGTCCAAACCCGGACATCGACGCGTAGACGACCGCTGGGTTGAACTTCGCAACGCTGTCGTAATCGATGCCCAGCTTTTTAACCACGCCCGGGCGGAAGTTCTCGGTGATGATGTCAGCCTGGGCAGCCAACTTGTTGAAGATTTCCTTGCCCTGCTCGCTTTTCAGGTCCAGCGCCAGGCTGCGCTTGTTGCGATTAAGCACTGCGAAGCAGTACGACTCGCCGTTGACCAGCGGCGTGAAACGCCGCGAGGAATCACCGCCCGGAAAAGCCTCGATCTTGATGACATCAGCGCCCATGTCACCAAGCACCATCGAACAGTAGGGGCCTGCCATCACATTGGTGAGGTCAAGGACGCGCACGCCTTCAAGAGGGAGAGTCATCGAGCATCTCCGATGCCGACCGCGACCATACGCACGGCCCAGGCAAAAAACCTATCAAAAAGAAAAAAGCGAGTGCTCCATCACCCCTGAAACTGAACATTCAGGGGCCCGGAACAATCGCTTCAGACCAAGACCGTCAGCTGTGTCAGGTCAATCTCGACCTGAACCTGCGTCCCGACCTCGAACACTTCCTGCGGACGCGCAGTCACACGCAAAGCCTCAGAAGCACCTGGCAGCATCACGTGGTAGTCCCAGTATTCACCGAGATACGCCCGAAGCTGAACCGTCCCCGCAACACAGCAGCGCCCGGCAGCGGCAGCGGGTGCCTCACGATGAAGGTGAATGCTCTGCGGCCTGGCCGAGACATACACTTCGCTGCCCAACGGAGTGTCCGACTGCAGGGATTCGGCGGGAATGGAAAAGCCGGGAAAATGGACTTGACCGTCTGCAAGCCGGCCATCGATAAAATTCGTGCGCCCGATAAAACCGGCAACAAAACGCGTCTTCGGATTGCGATAGATCTCATAGGGCACATCGATACGTTCAATGCGGCCCTTGTTCATCACGGCAATGCGGTCTGAGGTGACCATTGCCTCAGCCTGGTCATGGGTGACATAGACCATCGTGATCTTGAATTCGTCATGCAAGCGGCGGATCTCGAAGCGCATCTCCTCGCGCAGATTCGCATCGAGATTCGACAAAGGCTCATCGAGCAGCAGGACCGACGGCTTGACAACAATCGCGCGAGCCAGCGAGACCCGCTGCTGCTGACCGCCAGACAATTCGGCCGGATAACGATCCCCCAGCGCCCCCATCTTGACGACCTCAAGAATCTCGCCGACGCGGCGTTTAATCTCAGCGCTGTCGATCTTGCGCAGCTTCAGACCGAATGCCACGTTCTCGGCCACGGTCATGTTCGGCCAGATCGCATAGCTCTGGAAGATCATCGACATCTCGCGCTTTTCCGGCGGCAGGCAGGAACCAGGTGACGAAACCAGCTTGCCGTCGACTTCGATCGTCCCGCCGGTTGGCGGGATGAAGCCAGCAATCATCCGTAGCGTCGTGGTCTTTCCACAGCCGGAGGGCCCCAGCAGCGAGATCAGCTCGCCCTCGTTGAGGGTGAGATCCAGATTGTCGACCGCGGTGAAGCTGCCGAAGGTGCGTGAAAGATTACGCAGCACCAGTTTGCTCATTGATTGAATCTCCGTGGATCCGGGTGTCGCATATCCGGATCGTGTTGTAACGCCCGAGTGTCTTTGCGTGTGCCTGTTGTTATCTGTGGGGGTTGGCTCAACTGCTCGTTCTACGCAGCATGAAGTCGCGACCCATCAACCTGAAACCGATCAGGATCAGCGCTACCGTAATGAACACCAGGACCAGCCCGATCGAGGCAAGCATCTCGAAATTGCCCTCATCGCTCTTGTCGAACAGCAGAACCGAAAGCACCTGACTGTCAATTGAATAAAGAAAGATCGCAGCGCTCAGTTCCCGAGTGGCTGGAATGAAGACCAGAATGAAGGCGCCGGCCAGACTGCGCTTGAGTAGTGGCGCCACCACGCGTCGGATGGCCGTTAAGCGTGTTCCCCCAAGTGTGCGGACCGCCTCTTCAAGCTCCGGATTGATGCTGCGGATTGCCGCGTTGCTGTTCGTGAAGGCAATCGGCAGGAAACGGGTTGCGAACGCGAAGATCAGGATCCAACCGGTGCCATAGAGGACCAGCGGTGGGCTTGTGTAAGCCGCATAAAATCCGATCGCCAGCACGATGCCTGGAATGACGAACGGCGACATTGTCAGGAAGGACAGCACACCACCGACGCGCGGACCGACCAAATTCCGGTTGACTATGTAGGAAATGCAGAGCGCCAGCGAGATCGCAATCAGTGAGGCCGCCCCCGCATACAGAAAGGTATTGACGGTGGCGTTCTGCGTCAGATTGTTCTCAAAGATTGTGAAATAAAGATTGTTCAGCGTCAGGTTGTCCAGCGAGAACCCGCGTCCCCAAGCTTTAGCCAGAGAGGCCTGCAAAATCACGACCATCGGCATGAAGAACGACAACGTGCAGACCGCCAGGCAGTAACCCAGCATTGCCCAGCGCCATTTCCCCAGCGGAATAGGACGCCGCTCACCGCCCTTGCCGGTCAGCGCAACGTAGCCCTTGCGATGCGTAATGCGACGCTGCAGCCAGTACAGCAGGATCGTGACCAACAGCAACGGCATGGCATACGCAGAGGCAACCCCGACCCGTGGTGGATGCTCAAAGAACTGCCACAACTGCGTGGTTACCACATGAAAGCGCCCGGGCAGGGCCAACAGCGCCGGCGACCCAAACAGAGCAATCGCCTCAAGGAAGACGAGAATAAATGCGCCCAGAATCGCGGGCAGTGCCAGAGGCAGCGTGATCGACATCGTTGTGCGCAAGTTACTGGCACCGAGCACGCTGGCCGCATCCTCCATTTCCGATGAAACCAGATCGAGCGCCGATTTGGTGAATACAAACACGTACGGAAAGCTGTAGCAGGCGACCACCACCACCAGCCCGGTCATGCTGTAGATGTTGAAGGGTCCGGATTCGACACCGAACAGTTCAACAACCAGACGGTTCAGCCAACCTGCGTTCGGGCCGGCAAGCAGGATCCAGCCGACCGCGCCCAAGTAAGGCGGGATAACGAACGTTCCGAGAATGCTGATCCAGATCAGACCTTTACAGGGCATGTCGGTCCGCGACAAGGCCCAGGCCATTGGAACTCCGAACAACACGCACAGGCAGGCTGCCATCAATCCGAGTTGCAGCGAATTGACCAGTGCCGTGATGTAACGACTACGCCCGTAGGCAGCCGCGTAGTTGGCCAGCGTGAACCCGCCGGTCTCCTGATCCTGGAAACTGACCAGCAACAGGCGATAGAACGGGTTCACGACCAGGAACAGCAGGATCGCGATCGCGATGATCCAGATCCAGGACGAACGGTCCAGATGTTTCAAACGAGCACTGAGCGAAGAATTCATCATTGCGTTGGCCTGGTTCTCGGATCAGCAGATGCGGGTCAGATACCGAAGGTGTCGCGGAACTTCTCCTTGACCTCCGGGATCCCCTTGACGATTTCGTCCTGCGTCGGACGAACCACCTTGATCTGCTCAAGCGGCTTCGCACCTTTACCCGGTGCAATGCCCTTGATCACCGACAGGGAGTGACTCTTGACCTGGGTCTCGGCCGCTTCCTTGTCCATCAGGAACTCCAGATAAAGCTTGGCTGCGTTGGGCGAGGGCGCATTCTTCGGGATGCCGCTCGGGGACACCATCAGCAGCGCACCGTCGGTCGGATAAATCACGGCGAGTGGGTTCCCTTTGTCGCGGCTGAGCAGTGTCGTGGCTTCGGGGCCGGCCGCAACCCAGCGCTCCTTGGCATTGAGCATCGTCACCGTGTCATTCACCGAACGACCGATCTGGGGCTCGTTCTTCTCAAGCTTCTCGAAGTAGTCCCAGCCGTACAGCTTGCGCATCAGAACGACCCAGGTGCCGACATAGCCGCTGAACGCCGGGTGTCCGATCGAGACTTTCTTCTTCCACTTCGGGTCGAGCAGATCAGGCCAGTTCTTCGGAGCATCTTTCTCCGACACCAGACTGGAGTTATAGGTAATCAGCATCAGCGCTGCTGCGGTGACGTGATAATTGCCATCGGCATCGTTGTAGGGCTTGAGCGAATCAACCATCTTTGCCAGGTTGTTCGGTTTGTACTGCATCAGAATGCCGCGCTTTTTCAGATCGACATAATGACCGACATCGGTGCTGCTGAACAAAGAAGCGACTGGCTTGTTTGCCTTCAGGTCCTGCTGAAAACGCTGATAGGCCACCTGCGCAGTGGTGCGCACGAAATTGCACTTCACGCCCGGATACTTCTTCTCGAACGCAGCGCACAGCTTGGCTGCTTCCTCGGTGTTGTAGTGCGCGGTGTAAACCGTAAACTCTTTTTCTTTCTTGGCCGCTTCGTAAAGCGTCTTTTCCCAGGCTGGCATTTCAGCCATGACCGGGGCCGCGGCAATGCCGGCACCCATTGCGGCGATGGCTAACAATCGGCCAATTGTGCGTCGTTTCATCACAGTCTCCTTCCGTAGTGGTCTTGTAGGTCTGTATTCAGGCTTGACGGTTTCCGAGGCTCAGCGCCCCGTGAAGACCGGCTCGCGTTTTTCCATGAACGCAGTACGTCCCTCGATGTAATCGAGACTCTGGAAGCAGCGGTCGACAACCGCGCTGCACAGATCGGGGTCACGCCGGGATTCGTCTTCGATGGCTTGCCCGACCAGTGTCTTGATTGACGCGACAGTCAGCGGCGCATTCCGGGCAATCATGCCGGCATAGTCGCGAACGAACTGCTCGAGCTGATCGCCGGGCACGGCGCGATTCAACAGTCCCATCGTCAGCGCTTCTGCAGCGCTGAAGTGACGGGCCGTGTAGAAGATTTCCTTGGCAAATGAAGGACCGACCACGTCGACCAGCTTGCGAACGCCTGAAAATTCGTAGCCCAGACCCAGTCGCGCCGCGGGCACCCCGAACCGGGCGTCCTCCTCAGCAATCCGCAGGTCG
>JAURMJ010000317.1 GCA_030830765.1 Quisquiliibacterium sp. | reverse complement strand
TGCGCACCGAGACCGGCGTTCATCGTCTGGTGCGAAAGTCGCCCTTTGACTCGAGCGGTGGCCGGCATACCTCGTTTGCCTCGCTTTACGTCTACCCGGAAATCGATGACTCGATCGAGGTCGACATTAATCCGGCCGATCTGCGGATCGACGTGTATCGCGCATCCGGCGCCGGCGGCCAGCACGTCAACCGGACCGAGTCAGCGGTGCGGATCACCCACCTGCCGACCAATACCGTGGTGCAGTGCCAGAACGACCGTTCCCAGCACCGCAACAAGGACGAGGCGATGAAGATGCTTCGGGCCCGTCTCTACGAGCTCGAAATCCGCAAGCGCCGTGCCGAACAGGACAAGGTTGAGGCCAGCAAGACCGACATCGGCTGGGGTCACCAGATTCGCTCCTATGTACTGGATCAGTCGCGCATCAAGGATCTGCGCACCAACGTCGAGACCAGCAATACCAAGGCCATTCTGGACGGCGACCTCGACGAATTCATTGCAGCAAGCCTCAAGCAGGGCGTCTGAGCCCCTGCCCGGCCCTCTTACCTACAGACCGGAACCGACATGACCGAGCCGACCCCTGCCCTTGATGACAATCAGATCATCGCGGAGCGGCGTGCCAAGCTGACTGAACTGCGCGGCAAAGGCCCCGCCTTTCCGAACGACTTCAAACCGGCAGACCGTGCCGGCGCGCTACTGCAGATGCACGGCGAGAAGTCGCGCGAGGATCTGCAGGCCGCCGAGGTCAGCGTCTCACTGGCCGGCCGCATGATGCTCAAGCGTGTGCAGGGCAAGGCCAGCTTCGCAACGATCCAGGACGCCACCGGCCGCATCCAGTTATGGCTCAACGACGAAGGTGTCGGTGCGATGGCGCACGACGCCTTCAAGCACTGGGACCTTGGCGATATCGTTGCAGCCGAAGGCGTGCTCTTTAAGACCATGAAGGGCGAATTGTCGGTTCGCTGCACGTCGGTGCGCCTGCTGTCCAAGTCATTGCGGCCGCTTCCGGACAAATTCCACGGTCTTGCGGATCAGGAAGTGAAGTATCGCCAGCGCTATGTCGATCTGATTGTCACTGAGGAAACTCGCAGCACCTTTATTTCACGCAGCAAGTCGATCAACGCAATCCGCAACTTCATGGCCTCGCACGGATTTCTTGAGGTCGAAACACCGATGCTGCATCCAATCCCGGGTGGCGCTGCAGCCAAGCCATTCGTCACCCATCACAATGCGCTTGATCAGCCGATGTTTCTGCGCATCGCACCCGAGCTTTATCTGAAGCGGCTGATCGTCGGCGGCTTTGAGCGTGTCTTCGAGATCAACCGCAACTTCCGCAACGAAGGCATCAGCCCGCGCCACAATCCCGAGTTCACGATGCTCGAGTATTACGCGGCGTATACCGACTATCACTGGCTGATGGACTTCACAGAGCAGATCATCCGCGATGCGGCGATTGCCTCGGCCGGCAGCGCATCGCTGATCTACCAGGGACATGCACTGGATCTGTCCAAGCCCTTCGACCGTCTGACGATTACAAACGCCATTCGCAAGTACGCCCCCGCGTATGCAAATTCACCGCTCGATGACCTCGCCTGGCTGCGTGCCGAGCTGCCGCGGCACGGGGTCGATGTCAACGATGTGCGGCACCGCAATGCCGGCCTGGGTGCGTTACAGCTGGCACTCTTTGAGGAAGTTGCGGAGAGCAAGCTTTGGCAGCCTACTTTCATCATCGATTACCCGGTTGAAGTCTCTCCACTGGCTCGTGAATCCGATAGCCGTCCCGGCATCACCGAGCGCTTTGAGCTGTTCATCACCGGACGAGAGATCGCCAACGGATTCTCCGAGCTGAACGACGCGGAAGACCAGGCGAGCCGCTTCCGATCCCAGGTACAAGCCAAGGAAGCCGGCGATGAAGAGGCCATGTACTACGACGCCGACTACATTCGCGCGCTCGAATACGGCATGCCGCCGACCGGTGGCTGCGGCATCGGCATCGACCGCCTGGTCATGCTGCTGACTGACAGTGCCAATATTCGCGACGTTATTCTGTTTCCCGCGCTCAAAAACGAAAGCTGAACAAAATGCCCAGGCTGCCCGGCGGCTACACGACCAGTCTGGGTCTGACCCAGCTGGTCGGCTGGGGTACCACGTTCTACATTCCGGCTGTCCTGGCTCATGTCATGGCCGAGGAGGCAGGCTGGAGTCTGACTCAGGTCTTTGGCGCCTTCTCCTGGAGCCTTCTGGTCGCTGGCATTGTCTCGAAGTCGATGGGCCGCGCAATCGACCATCGCGGCGCCAGGCTGGTGATGTCGCTGGGCAGCCTGGGCATCGTGCTCGGTCTGCTGATGCTTTCGATCGCCTCGCACTGGCTGACTCTGTTCGCAGCCTGGACGGTGCTGGGAATTGCAACAAGAGCTGCTCAATACGATTCAGCCTTCGCTGCCATTGCCAGAATTCTCGGCTCGCGGACCCGTCGCGCCATCTCGATCATCACGCTGTGGGGCGGACTGGCGTCGACGGTGTTTTGGCCACTCGGGCATCTTCTGGGAGAGTCCATTGGCTGGCGCTGGACCATGGTTGTTTATGCAGTGCTCAATCTGCTGATCTGCCTGCCGCTGCATCTGCGCCTGCCAGCCCGCGATCCGATCGAAAATCCCGAAGCATCTGGTTCAGAGCACGGCGTAACATCGAAGCAGCTCGCAGCAAGCCCTGCACGCTTTGCTGCATCCGGTTCAACCCCGCAAAGCGCTTCATCGAACGGACCCACGAAGGTAGACGCACCCGCAAGTCCCGATGCTGGCGCCATTCAGGGTGATCGCCGCGACCGTGCCATGCTGGTCTTCGGGTTTGTGCTGGCTGGCTACAGCTTCGTCTTCTCTGCGCTCTCAGCCCATCTGATCGTGTTGCTTGAGGGCCTTGGCCTGGCCAGCGCGCTGGCTGTCGGACTGTCATCCATCAAAGGCATCGCACAGATAGCAGCCAGATTCCTGGAGATGATTGGGCAAAAATGGCTTGGCCCCGTGGCCGTGGGTGTTATTGCCTTTGCGCTGCTTGCGGCCTCGCTGATCATGATGCTCGCGATGCAGGCGGATCCCGTGCTGCTCGCCCTCGCAACCATCATTTACGGGGGGGCCAATGGACTCACAACGATTGTCCGAGGGGCAGTTCCCCTGGCCTTGTTCGGCCATGCGGGATTCGGCACGACTCTGGGCAAAGTCGCGGCCCCGGGTCTGATCACTGCTGCCATCGCTCCTCTGGCAGTGGCCTTCTTGATCGAAGCCTCTGGCGCACAGCTTGCTCTGCAGGTTCTGGCAGTGATTGCCCTCGCGGGGCTGGCTGGAATGCTCTGGCTGACTCGAAGAGTCAAAACCTGATTAACGTCAACATCACAGAGGACGCTGAGCGCCGACCCATCGCTCCAGTTCGGCGGCAGGCAGCGCTGCACTGAACGCATAGCCTTGAAGAAAATCAGTTCCGCGTTCACTCATCAGACGACGCTGAGAGTCGGTCTCAATGCCTTCAGCGACCACCTGGAAGCCAAGCTCATGACTCATCGCGACAATAGCCGTACAGATTGAGCGCCGATTCGGACGCTCATCCAGGCCCTCGATGAAGCTGCGATCTAGCTTCAGGAAGTCAAGTTTGAGCTTTTCCAGCTGACCAAAGTTCGAGTAGCCCAGTCCGAAATCATCCATCGCAATCAGGAAGCCCATCTCTCGCAATCGATCCAGAAAATCGATCAATGACTTCGTGACATTGAGCATCATGCCCTCAGTGATCTCGAACACCAGCGCCCCCGCGGGTACTTGCAGCGACTCAATACGGGCAAGCATCTCCTCTGGTCGGTCACCACAGCGAGATAGATACTGCGGCGACACATTCACGCTGATCTGAAATTCGGGATGCAGGGTTTCACGCCAAAGGCGTACCTGCCTGGAAGCCTCCCGAAGCGTCCAATCGGTCAGTTCAACAATCAGATCCGATTGTTCGGCAATTTCGATGAAAGCGTTCGGGTAGATCAGACCACGACGCCGATGCCGCCAGCGAATGAGCGCCTCCGCCTTGGTCAGCTGGCCGGATGTCATTGACACAACCGGTTGATAGTGCAACTCGAATTCGTCGTTGCGAAACGCCTCTTTCATCTCGAGCATGAGTGCATCACGCTCAGAGGCCTGGAGCAATAGCGTCCGATCAAAACGCATTGGGTAATGCCCCTCGAACTGCATGGCGGCCATGCACGCTGTCTCCGCAAAACGAATCAAGGTCTGGGGATCCTGCGCATCGGAGGGCGTACAACTCAGGCCGATCATCGGATTGATCGAGATATTCGCGCCAGCGACCACCAACGTGGTGTCGAGATTGCGCGCCCGGGCAGTCAGCCGCTCGATCATCTCGCCTTGCTGGGCAAGCGGCGCCCAGAACCAAGCCAAAAAACTGTCAGGACCGGTGCGGGCCAGAACAGCCTCGTCACCGACAATCTGACGCAATCGTTGCACCAGTGCGTATAACAGTTTCGCTTGTGCAGCAATCTCCAGATGGGACGTCGCGGTCTTCCAGTTGGGGATGTGAACTGCCACCATCACGCCATCACCGAGTTGCGCACTACCATCAACTGACTCGTGATCTGCGCTGTCCTGAATCGATGAGGGCTGACCGATCGCCATGGCGGCGAGCAGACCTTCGCGGTTCGGCAACCCTGTCCCGACATCCTTGGTCGAGAGCTCGTTCAGGTTTTGGACCACTATCTGATGCGCGGCATCCATCTCAAGCAGCGCATCACTCATCCGTTGACCAATGCTGCGCGTACGTCCAGCCCAGTTTCGCCAGGATCTTGAAATCAGTTGCCACAAGCCAATACATAAAAGGCTCCCGGCAATCACGCGGTAAAAGTAGACCGGCCTCAGATCCGGATATTTCAGTTCACCAATAAAAAAGATGATGGTCATCGAGAGCGAACTGAGCACAAGCGCCGGGTTGGGCTTTGACAGGATATGGATAACCGAAATCAGTGCTGGCAACAGAATCATGGGGGCAAATCCATTACTCCACACAGCCCCGATCTGCGCTCCTATGGTCATCACCAGAACCAGGCCGGTGATGTGATGTCCTAAATCAGCCCGCACACGGTGCAGAAAAAGGAATCCGATCGAGAAGGCCGCGAGCCCGTAAGCCCAGACCGGATTGACGGCGCGCACCTTATCCAGATGCGTGCCAAGCGCCAGTGCAGCCCCGAGAAGCCCAAGGAAACCAAGCAGAAACACCATGCCGACACGATCGATCTGATTGATCGATCGCTCCGCAGAGCTGAGCTCATCGGCCCAGACGCGAACCTGGTCTGTCAGCGACTGAGGCTCAGGATCGGTATGAAGGGAGGGGGTGGGGGGTGTCGGCATCAGCAAGGAAACGTGATCGCCCACCCTTAAAGGTTAGGCTTAACAGGCCAAACCACAAGGATGACAACAAATTCGCCCATAGGGGTTAGGCCAGACACCGGATTTTTAGCATACTTCCGGTAAAAAAAGAATCACCCCGATTTGATTGACAGCTGCAGGCCCTTCTGCCGAAGTTCAGAGTTCGTCGATCCAGGCTTGTTGAATTGCCTCGAGGATCTTCTCACCCGATCGGCTGGGTACATCATCAAAGTCCGGCAGCGCTACCACCCGGGCATGCAGATCGGTGAATCGAATCGTGCGCGGATCGAGCTCAGGGTGAGCTTCGGACAATTCGATCGCAATTTCAATGACATCCGTCCATTTAAGACCCATGTTCAGTTGTCCTCACGCGCGTAGTTGATCGTGTATTTAGGAATCTCGATCGTCAGATCATCGCCCTGGACCAGAATCTGACAGGAGAGTCGTGATTGCGAAGTCAGTCCCCAGGCCTTGTCCAGCAGATCATCTTCAGTCTCTTCAGCTGGGGACAATGATGCGCCCCCTTCACGGACGATCACATGACAGGTTGTGCAGGCACAGGACATCTCGCAGGCATGCTCGATGTCGATGCCCTGATTCAACAGGATTTTGCAAAGCATTTCGCCGACAGTCGCTTCAAATTCAGCGCCCTGCGGGCAAAGACCTGGGTGGGGTAACACTTTGATTCTGGGCATTTGAACTCTAGAGCCTTGCAGCAATCATTTTCTGAATGCGTTGGATAAACGTGGGACCATGCTGCAGACGCAACGGTCGCTGCAAAGGTCACCGCGTTTCATGAGCTGATATCGTTGACGGTGCGTCCAGTCAACGCTCGGGCAACCGCTCGATCCATCCGTAGTCCGGCAAAAGCCTCTGTCTCGCGCGACAGCGACTCGATGGCACCCCGCAGGGCCTGTGGATCATTTCGCTCGATCAGCCCGTTGAGACGAGTGATCAATCCAACAATTTCCTGGCGCTCGGCGGTGCGCAGTAAATCACCATCTGCAGCCAGCGCCGTCTGCGTCGCCTCGATAAGTCGTTGTGCCTCAACCTGCTGCTCACGGTGGGCTCGCAGTTCCATATCCTGCGCAGCCGATGCAAAGGAAGACTGAAGCATCTGGGTGATCTCCTCATCGGAGAGCCCATAAGAGGGCTTGACTTGAATAGACGCTCCGATACCAGACGACTGCTCACGCGCGCTGACCGACAGCAGACCATCCGCATCGACCTGGAATGTGACCCGGATTCTCGCAGCCCCTGCCGCCATCGGAGGAATGCCGCGTAATTCGAAGCGTGCCAGCGAACGACAGTCAGAGACCAGCTCCCGCTCACCTTGAACCACATGGATCGCCATGGCTGTCTGGCCATCCTTGAACGTTGTAAATTCCTGTGCGCGGGCGACCGGGATTGTCGAATTGCGTGAGATCAGGCGTTCAACCAGCCCCCCCATGGTCTCGATTCCGAGAGACAGCGGAATCACATCAAGAAGCAGCCAATCCTCATCCGAAGCCCGATTGCCGGCCAGAAGATTGGCCTGGACCGCAGCACCGAGCGCGACCACCTTGTCCGGGTCCAGGTCAGTCAGCGGTGGCTTGCCGAACAGTTCGGCGACCGCCTGCCTGACCTGTGGCATCCGGGTGGAACCGCCAACCATCACAGCGCCCGAGATTTCGTTGGTGGTCAGTTTTGCGTCACGCAGCGCCCGGCGGGTTGCAGCAATCGTGCGAGCGAGCAGCGGTGCAGTGATCTTTTCAAAGCGCTCACGCGACAATGGCAAGGTCACCCGTGTTGAATCGGACAAAGAAACTGAAAACGTCGTAGCGTTCTGATGCGTCAGTGCCTCCTTGGCACGCCGGGCTTCGATCATCAGCGCACGGACATCCCCAGGAGTCAGTTGCTCAGATGACACCGCTCTATCCAGGGTTGCCTCGGCCTGGTTGACAGCCCCGGTCTCTGCAAGCGCCCAATCAACGATTGCCCGATCGAAATCGTCGCCACCAAGCGCAGAATCTCCGCCTGTTGAAACTACCTCGAACACCCCCTTGGTCAGGCGCAGGATTGAGATGTCAAAGGTCCCACCGCCAAGGTCGTAGACTGCAAAAAGACCTTCCGCTCCGTTGACCAGACCGTAGGCAACGGCGGCGGCTGTCGGCTCATTGAGCAAACGCAGCACCTCCAGTCCAGCCAGTCGGGCGGCATCCTTGGTGGCCTGGCGCTGGG
>JAURMJ010000316.1 GCA_030830765.1 Quisquiliibacterium sp. | reverse complement strand
TGCCCCAGCCGAACTGTACGAGGCTGCCTTTGGTCAGGCGACGGAACGGAATGCCGCGGGCGACGGCCGCTTGCACGATCGACCCGGTACTCGGTCCAAGTCGGACATCTTCATCAAGTTCACGAAGGCGTGTCAGCGCTGCTGAAAGATCGAACTCGGAGTCGGTAACCGAAGCTTTGTAGAGCTCAAGCGCCAGGTCGAACGCCAGACGACCAACGCTTTCCTCGGAGTATTCAACAATGACCTGATAGACGCCGGGTTCGACCGTCATGGAAGTCCGGCTGAATGTGACCGGGCATCCGGCCTGTAACTGCAGTCGCAGCGCAGCCAGTTCAAGGACCGTGACTGCGGCAATCGGTCCGGTCTGACCCACCGACTGCAGAGCACCGATCTCGGAAAAGCGAGAGCGGAGCCGGTTTTCGAATCCGGTCATCTCATCGATGTTGCGCTCAGTGTTGTCGCAGGACACAACGGCCTCGATGGCGGTCTGGCGGGTCCAGAGATTCGGGCCGCGCAGGGCCCTGATGCGGGTGACTTCCATGATGTCTTTTCCGAAGGCGTGTCAGTGCGAGGCAGCGCCCGACGAGATGGCCGGATCGTAGGCCTGGATGCCGGCTCGGATGAGTTCAGGGGAAATGCCAAGGGACCAGGCTGCACCGACCGCAGCGAGGACGTTCTCGAGTGTTTCCGTATCCGGGTTGCCTGAAGTCAGCGGGATGCTGTTCAGATCGCTCAGCGGGTATTCCTGCTGTCCGGTGACCAGCAACAGGTTGCCTTTGCGCAGCAGCACCGCACGGCGACCATCGCCAAGGTGGTCTTTCAGGGCAGCTGCCTGCGAATCGACAGCAAAGAGCATCACATCGCCATCACAAAGCGCTGCCATTTCGACCACCTGCGGATCGGATGCGTTGAGCACCGCAACCCCGTTAGGCAGCACGACGTCGACCTGTGTGCGGAGCACCTTGTAAACATGTTCAGGATCTTCGATCCAGTGCGCGGGCATTCTGAATTCCGGATCGATTCGCAACACGACACCGACCGCGCAGCGGTCGTAGCAAAGCGCCTCGGAGACCATCATCTGCGGCGTGCTTTCAATGACGGCCGCGTCCGCCATTCTGTTGATCAGAATTCTTCGCGAAGATTCAAAGCAGGTGCAGTCGCCGCCCAGGATCAGGCGCTTATCCATGTACAGGCCGTCCATGCAAGCCAAGCCAACGCGGGCGCCCTCCAGGTGCATCAGGTGCGCAACAAGTCGGGCTGTCAGGGTGCGACCGTGCGTTCCGCTGATGCCGACGATCGGGATGCGGCCGTCATCGTCGGCCGGAAACAGATGGTCGGCGATTGCCCGACCGACCGGGCGTGAGACGCCGCCGGCGGATTTCACGTGCATAGTCAGACCAGGTCCGGCGTTGACTTCAACAATCGCACCGCCCGTCTGCTCAAGCGGGCGCGAGATGTCTTGGGTGACCAGATCAATCCCGGCGATGTCCAGGCCGACGATCCGTGCCGCCAGAACCACGGTTTGGGCGACCGACGGATGCACCTTGCTGGTGACATCAACCGAGACATTGCCATTGCGCTGGATCAGCACGCTGCGGCCTTGTTCGGGGATCGAGTCGCCCGTCAGCCCTTGTCTGGAAAGCTCGAGCCGAGTGGCTGCATCGAGCCGAACCGGGTTCAGACCGAGTTCTTCCCGAGCCAGTGTGTCCAAAGCGCGCTCGGGGTCTGAATTCAGTTGCTTCTCGATCAGTTCACGCACCGAGGAGGTTCCGTCACCGGTGACGGTCGCAACATCCCCGCTGGCAGCAGCAATCATTCGACCACCGACCACCAACAGCCGGTGCTCAGCGCCTGGAATGAAGTTTTCGACAATCACGTCGCTGCCCTCTTCAAACGCGATTGCGTAGGCGGCTTCGATATCAGCCTGGGTTGACAGGTCCAGGCAGACGCCGCGTCCGTGGTTGCCATCACTGGGTTTGACGACGACCGGCAAGCCGATTTCGTGTGCGGCCTCCCAGGCATCCTGCGGGCTGTTGACGATGCGCCCCTGGGGGACACGAATTCCGCAAGCTGACAGCAATTGCTTGGTCAGATCTTTGTCTCTTGAAATACCCTCGGCGATTGCGCTGGTGCGATCGGTCTCGGCGGTCCAGATGCGGCGCTGGCGCGATCCATATCCGAGCTGAACCAGGCTGCCGTCTGTCAGCCGGATGGCTGGGATCGAGCGGCTTTTCGCACCATCGACAATGGCACCAGTGCTGGGCCCCAGACACAGGTCATCGGCCATTTCGCGAAGCTCGTCGACCAGTTCCGTAACATCGAACGAACGGTCTTCAATCGCGGCCATCACCAGATCGCGTGCTCCGTAGATTGCACGCCTGGTGACGTCTTCCTGCCAGCAGGTGACCACAACCTTGTAGACGCCGCGCTTGGAAACCTCACGTGCGCGACCGAAGCCACCGCTCATACCAGCCAGGCTTTGAAGCTCGAGCACGACGTGTTCCATGATGTGCCCTGGCCAGGTGCCCTCCTTGAGACGTCGCAGAAATCCACCTCGCTCGTCGTAACTGCAGCGATGCTCAATCAGGCTTGGGATCCAGGCGGTCAGCCGTTCATAGAACCCAGGAATCTTGTTCGACGGGAAGTCTTCAAGGTCTCCGATGTCGATCAAGGCCTCAAGCACCGGGTCGTAGGTCCACATACTCGGACCCTGCAGGTGCGTGATGGAGAGGATTTCAATATGTTTGTGGGTCATCGCATTGGTGCAGATGGTTCACGGGCGCCTTACACGGCCGGACCTGACGGTTCGCGATCATGGCAGGGGTATATGCTCGGGGCATCCAGGCGGGGTTGCGGGGCTTCTGAAGAAGACCGTTTCGGTTGCGCTTGAAGTCTCTAGTTTGTGAGGAACGTCAATTTCAGGAAAATAGAGTTCTCGTCAGTTTTTTCAAGCAAACGCTGCGGTACGCTAGAAAGTCTCCAGGTGATCAAAGTGCCGCATTTCTCAGACAACCAGCCCGATGCCTTGCCGGCGCAATGGCGCGACAAGGTCGCAGCAGATATTGTAGGTCAGGAACGTGTTGTCGCGTGGTTGGCAACTGACCTGGATGCCCGCCTGCACTTTGCCAACGGGCTGGTCGTGCTGACCGACCAGGCTTTGCTTGCCTGGATGCCCGATGAGCAAAGCCCTGCGCGTTACGCGATCCGGGATGGGCTGGAACTGCGTCTGCATGATCATGCGGGTGCGGCGGCACTCGAACTGTTTGAGGGTCCGATCCGTCTGGCGGTCTGGCGTTTCTCACTTGGCACCAATCAGATCGCTCAGCACCTTGCGCAACGTTTTGAGCAGGTGCGCGATGACGTGACGGCCGGCCGGCCGCTGCGCCAGGCTGAATCGATGCGTTGTCCGCGCTGCAACGCCCTGCTGGCTGCTGGACGCGAGGAGAGTTGTCCGCGTTGCGAGGAGGCTGCCAATGCGCCCCCCTCGACCTGGACGCTGTTCCGTCTTTGGCGGTTTGCAATGCCTTACCGTGGCCAGCTGTTGTCGGGTTTCCTGCTGACGCTTGCCGCCACGGCGGCTACGCTGGTGCCGCCCTATCTGACGATGCCGCTGATGGACAAGGTGCTGATTCCCTATCAGACGGGTCAGCCCATCGATGTCGGACTTGTTGCAATCCTGCTGATCAGTCTGCTGGCAGCGGCGCTGTTCGCCTGGGCGCTCGGATGGGCTCGCACCTATGTGCTGGCGCTGGTGAGTGAACGCATCGGCGCAGATCTGCGCTCGAGTACCTATGAGCATCTGCTCAAGCTGTCGTTGGAGTACTTCGGCGGAAAGCGTACCGGTGATCTGATGGCGCGTATCGGGCAGGAAACAGACCGCATCTGTCTGTTCCTGTCACTGCACCTGCTTGATTTTGCGACCGATGTGCTGATGATTGTGATGACTTCGGCCATCCTGATTTCGATCAACCCGTGGCTTGCACTGGTGACGCTGCTGCCGCTGCCCTTCATCGTCTGGCTGATTCATCTGGTGCGCGACCGGCTGCGTCATGGCTTTGAGAAAGTCGATCGGATCTGGGGGGAGGTCACCAACGTGCTTGCCGATACGATTCCGGGCATCCGCGTCGTCAAGGCTTTTGCGCAGGAGCGGCGCGAGGCAGCCCGTTTTCGGGAGGCCAATGATCACAACCTGGCGGTCAATGATCGGGTCAATCGGGTCTGGGCCCTGTTCTCACCTTCCGTCACGCTGCTGACGGAAATCGGCCTGCTGGTGGTCTGGGCCTTCGGGATCTGGCAGGTGTCGAACGACGAAATCACCGTGGGAGTCCTCACTGCCTTCCTGACCTATATCAGCCGTTTCTACACGCGTCTGGACTCGATGAGTCGAATTGTCCAGCACACGCAGAAGGCGGCTGCTGGGGCCAAACGTATCTTCGAGATCCTGGACCATGTCTCCAGCGTGCC
>JAURMJ010000315.1 GCA_030830765.1 Quisquiliibacterium sp. | reverse complement strand
GGGATCTGCGCGATCCCGACATACAACGAAAACGCCTCTCCGGCCGTTCCTGCGGTCACGGCCAGCATCAGCCCCATGTTGCGGTTGCCGCTGAGCAGCGAGGCACTCCAGGCAGCCTGAAGATCAACCCGCCGGAACAGTAAATAGCCTGCAGCATGCAAGACCACCGCAGCCACGCAGGCCAGCAGCAGCAGCAAGCCGATGTAGGCCGGGTCCGCAAACAGCTTGTCAGTCACTCCGTGCATCACCGCGATCGCGAACACCACCAGCAGCAGAACATTGCAGCCAGCCAGCAGTTCGTCGTTGTCCCGCAACCTTTGCGTCCCGATTACGCGGCGCAGCGTCCAGGCGATCACAAACGGCGCAACAACAATCAGGCTGACTCGCACGAAAAATGCGGCCAGATCCACTTCGATGCCTGCGCCCGGAAGTAGCAGGCCGACCAGCGGAGTCAGCGTAAAAGGAAGCAGCAACGTCGAGCACAAGGCTCCCAGCAGGGCCAGCGAGCCATCAAGGCCAAGAATCATCGCGAATACGGCGGCACTGCCGATGGGTGGTGCCGCAGCCTGCAAAACCAGCACCAGCCCGAGATCAGCACGCAAACCAAGCAGTGCGGCCAGCAGCCAGACCAGCGGTGGCGAGATCAGCAGTTGCCAGGCGATCAGCGCGGCCAGCAGGCGATGACGCGCGCTCTGCACCAGCAGCCTGCTCCAGTCCAGGCGCAGCAGCGCGCCCGTGATCGTTCCGATTACCGCAAGGGTCAGCAGCGGCCGGAGCAGCGCCGCCAGTGGTGGCACTGCGATTCCAATAAACACGCCGGCTGGGAGGGCCCAGCGTGCGTGCCGACCAAGCAGACGAAGCATGATCAGGCGTTCATCAGCAAGAGACGTTGACCAGAAATCAGCTGCACGAGCACAGATTCAATCCCCTGCACGCGTGAACATGGGCCACGTCGATGGACTTGCGACAAGTGGGCAGCCGACCTGTCTATGAACATGCTCACGCAAGTCTCCTCATTTGAATTCTGATGCTGTCGGAATGTCCGGCACGCCCGGGCCGCTGACCGGCCTCGCGGCCCGCACTGCCCGCAGCACAGCTTGAGCAGTCACCGCTGCCGCCATGACGCCCAGCGTCGTTGTATTGCCGCTAAAGCCGCTCCTGCCGGTGGCCAGTGCGAAAATTGTGTCGCCGTCCATCATTGTGTGCACCGGATCAATGCTGCGAGCCAGACCATCGTGGGCCATCTGCGCCACCTTCTGCGCCTGTGCTTTGGTCAGTACTGCATCGGTGGCAATGACGCCGATCGTCGTCGCCATGCCGGGCTGAAGCAGCGTTGGCAACGCACCGCGCAAGATGGCATCGGTCGTGCCAGCCCAGCGCAGCCCTCTGTGATCGCGAGAACCAGCAACAATCTGGCCGTTGGCCGGATCCACGACATCGCCCACCGGATTGACTGCAATGATTGCACCAACGGTGATGCCACCGATGCGCACTGACGCACTGCCGATGCCGCCCTTCATCGCGCGCTCAATCCCAAACAGCTTACCGACCGTCGCTCCTGTACCCGCGCCAACCGAGCCCTCGCCGACTGCGTCACTGCTTGCAGCCTGACAGGCCGTATAGCCTGCCTGTGCATCGGGTCGGATCGTATGATCGCCAACCCAGAGATCAAAAAGAATCGCGGCTGGCACAATCGGCACCCGTGTCGGACCGACCGGCAGGCCGATGGATTTCTCCTCGAGCCAGCGGACCACGCCCGACGCAGCCTCCAGGCCGAATGCACTCCCCCCGGACAGCAACACCGCATGAACCTGGTCCACCAGATTGACCGGCGCCAGCAAATCAGTCTCGCGGGTCCCCGGAGCCGCGCCGCGAACATCGACGCCCCCGACCGCACCCTCGGGCGCCAAAATTACCGTACAGCCGGTCGGGCGACGCGGGTCGGTGTAATGGCCGACCTGAATGCCGGGCACATCGGTAATGGTTCCGTTGTTCATCGCATGGGATTGGGGGCTCGATTTCGTCGTTAGGGTACCCCACGATTCGGTGGTTATGATTGGTCACCACTAAGGAGGATTCCAGATGTCGTTATTCGATCTGAGCGGCAAGGTCGCCGTCGTCACCGGGGCAAGCAAGGGGATCGGGCGTGCGATCGCCGAGCGCATGGCTGAGCATGGCGCCAAGGTTGTGATTTCAAGTCGCAAGCTGGACGCCTGCGAGCAAGTTGCCCAGGGCATCCGCGACCGGGGCGGCGAGGCCGTCGCCACCGCCTGCCACATCGGGCGCAAAGAGGAGCTGCAGGCGCTGGTCGATTCAACGACAGCCCGCTGGGGCGGCATCGACATCATGGTCTGCAATGCTGCGGTCAACCCGTTCTACGGACCAGCCGCCGAGATGCCGGACGAAGCCTATGACCGGATCATGAACAGCAATGTGCGCAGCAACTTCTGGATCTGCAACATGGTTGCGCCCGGCATGGCCAAGCGCGGCGGCGGAGCGATCATCATTGTCTCGTCGATCGGCGGCTTCCAGGGCTCGGACCGACTGGGCGTCTATTGCATCTCCAAAGCGGCTGACATTCAACTGGCCCGCAATGTGGCCGTTGAATGGGGCGGGCAGAACATCCGGGCCAACTGCATTGCTCCAGGTCTGATCAAGACCGATTTTGCCAAGGCGCTCTGGGACAACCCTGAAGTGCTGCGCAAGACCGTTGAACACACGCCGATGCAGCGGATCGGAGATCCCGACGAAATCGCCGGCGCAGCGGTCTTCCTGGCCAGCCCGGCAGGCAGTTATATGACAGGCCAGACCATGGTCATCGACGGTGGTCGACTGGCCGGCTTCTCGCGGGCCGAATAATTTCGGATCGAGGGGGCTGCACCACGGTGTGGCCCCTTTCTCACCATCGGCCGCGAGAGGCCGAATCTATGAACTAGGAAACAAACATGGATACCAGCGATAAATCAGAAACCTGGAAGCGCGGTTACATGGCGCGTGCGCGAGTGCTCGGCGAGGAATACGTCGAGAACGCGTTTAACAACGCCGATGACTTCACGCGCGACCTGCAGGACTACGTGACCGAACATGCCTGGGGCGCAAGCTGGGCACGCGAGGGCCTGGAGTTCAAGACGCGCAGCATGATCAACCTGGCGATGATCAGTGCGCTGAATCGTCCGCATGAGCTGGAAATCCATTTGCGCGGCGCACTGCGCAACGGCGTCACGCGTGCCGAAATCAAGGAGATTCTGCTGCAGGTCGCGGTCTACTGCGGCGCGCCGGCGGCCCTGGACAGCTTTCGCGTCGCCCGCAAGGTGCTGGCTGAAGTAGACCGGGCCTCGGCTGAAGCCAGTCCGAAGGGCTGATCACTTGGCTGCCTCCGCACCAGGTCTCGACATCCGAGACTGCGGTCGCGGACGGCGCCAATCAGATTGAATCTCGGAGCGTCTGCGGCCACAGGCCCGTCCGAAGGGACAGTGAGCAGGCCGCGATCAGGCGGCTGGCCTGCCCTGCTCGCCCAGGTCCCAGAAAAGACCAGTCATCAATTGCAGGCCTTCCCGAGCCACCGAAGCGAGCAGATGCTCGTTGGGTGCATGCTGAGAACAGGATGCGTAGGAATGCGGCACCCAGACGGTTGGCATGCCCAGCACGTCTGTGAAGACCTCGTTGGGCAAGGAGCCGCCCAGATTGGGCAGCAGCATCACGGGGCGCTTGGCAGTCTGCTCCAGCGAGGCCACGGCAAAACGTGCCCAGGGATCGTCAGGATCCAGACGGGTTGCACTCATCACGGTCGATGAGCGCGAAGGGGCGATCTTGACTTGAGCAAATCCCGCCCGATCCAGATGCCTGCGCAAGGCGGGCAGGATGTCCTGTGGATCAGTGCCAACCACAAAGCGCAACTGACAGTAGGCGATCGCCGAGGGTGGAATGGCATTGACCGGTCGATCCGGGTTGCCCGTACGAAACGCGAGCACCTCGAAACTGTTCCAGCCAAACACCCGTTCGGCCGGTGTCAGCGAGGCTTCGCCCCAATCCGGATCAATCGACGGACCCTCCTCGCCGCCGTCGACTACGCAGCGCGACAAGGCGGCTCGTACGGAGTCGGTCAGCGTCGACGGACGCCATTCGGGCACCTTGATCTGACCACGACTGTCGACGATCGCAGCAATTGCATGAGCCAGTACGATGCCCGGATTGGCCAGCAGCCCACCCCAGTTGCCCGAGTGATGCCCGCCCTCACGAAACTCCAGACTCAGCTCGAAGTTCATGGCGCCGCGCGTCCCGCCAAAGATCGTCGGGCTGGTCGGCGTCAGGCGTGGGCCATCGGATGCAATGAGTACATCGGCCGAGAGCTCATCACGATGCGCAGCACAAAATTCAGCCAGCCCGGGTGAGCCGGTCTCCTCGCCCGTCTCGATCAGGATTGTCGAATTGAACCCCAGGCTGCCACGCTCTGCCAGGACAGACTCGAGTGCGGCCAGATTGATTGAATGCTGCCCCTTGTTGTCTGCGGTACCGCGTCCATAGATGCGATCGCCTTCAAGAACGATCTTCCATGGCGACAACCCTTCACGCCAGGACTGTTCCTGCCCGCGTACGACGTCGCCATGACCATAGGTCAGCACCGTAGGCAACGCAGGATCTTCAATGCGACGGGCAATCAGCATCGGACCGCACTGAGGCTTTGGATTCTCCAGAATCTGACAGCGGTAACCCGATTCACTCAGACGTGGTGCAATCTCGTCAGCCAGGTAGGACTTGAGCGCCGGCGCGCATTCGGGCTCCTGACTGGTCGAGGCAATAGCAACGCGGCGCGCAAGATCCTCGATGAAACCCCCTTCATCGAAATAATGCTCCACCCGTTCGATTGCACCTTGCCTGCTTGCCATGGTTCTGTCCTTTCACAATGCCCGGCTGGACCGGATCCCGTCGTGTGCATCGGCTGCGACCCCATTATGATGGCGCGATGATGAAGAACAACTACCTTGCTCTGGTCTGTGAAACGCTGTCCGACGATCTGTCCGGCGTTGCGCTGCGCGAGCTCCCGATGCCACAGCCGGACGTCGGCCAGGCGCTGGTCAGAATTCGTGCGGCCTCAGTGAATTTCCCCGATCTGCTGATGACGCAAGGCGGCTACCAGTTCAAGCCACCGCTGCCATTTGTGCCCGGACTGGAGGCAGCCGGTGAGATCGTAGCCATCGGCTCAGAGAACGCGACCTACAGAATCGGCGCGCAGGTTCTGGTTCATGGGAAGACCGGCGGATTTGCCGAGTATGCCTGTGTGCCGTTTGCATCATTACGGCCAATGCCGACCGTCTTTGATCATGCCCAGGCATCCGCTTTTGAGGCAGCCTCAGTCACCGCCTGGGTGTCGCTGGCCCGGCGTGCCCTGCTTGCGCCCGGAGAAACGCTGCTCGTGCATGGTGCAACGGGTGGCGTCGGCTGGGCGACCGTGCAACTGGGTAAGCATCTGGGTGCACGCGTCATTGCCACCGGGACAAGCGCTGAGAAGCTGGCCATCCTGCGCGAGCTCGAACAGATCGAAACCATCGAACTGCCCAGCCACGAGGAACGCCCCGGTGCTGCACTGCGCGAACAGGTGCTCGGCCTGACTGACGGCCGCGGGGCTGATGTGATTTTCGACCCGGTCGGCGGCGATGTCTTCGATGCCTCGGTGCGCTGCATTGCCTGGGGAGGTCGGCTGCTGGTCGTCGGATTCGCAGCAGGCCGCATTCCCCAGCTGGCGATGAACCTGCCCTTGATCAAGGGCTTTTCGATTGTCGGTGTACGGGCCGGGGAGTATGGACGACGCGATCCGATCAAGGGAGAGGAAAACCTGCGTTCCATCGAGGAACTGGCCATGCGCGGCGTCTTCCGGCCCTATATCGGCGCCCGCTATCCACTGGCACAGGCCACCGAGGCGCTGCGGGCCATTGCCAGTCGCAAAGTCATCGGCAAAATCGTCATTGAAATGGACTGAACGGGCTCAGACGGGCGACCAAGTGCGACCCCACTCGCGACGGCGCTCACAACGAGACCAATCATGGGCCTGCTGACAGCTCGAATCAGGCAAAGCGCACGGATCAGCGTACTGGCGATTGCATCGATGCCTACGGACCGGCCAACAACGATTGCAGCGAACCAGCCAGCAGTGGCGCCAATGCAATCCGGTTGCTCGCGTGACGAATCGAATCGGTGCTCCACAACTCGCCCACGCCTGCCGCATGAATGACGCTCAACGCATCACCAACAAACAGCGCATGCGTGACCGCCGCATCCACACGCAATGCACCGGCCTTCAGCGCGAGTTCAGCTGCCTGCGCCAGTGTGCGACCTGTGCTGGCCATGTCATCAACCAGGACAACCTCACGCCCGGAGAAATTCACCTCGGGCAAGGCGATCCGAACCTGATGATCCCCGTCCCGGACTTTGCTGGCCACCGCGTAATCACAGCCGGCAGTTGCTGCCGCCGCCGCAACCCAGGCGCGTGATTCTCCATCGGGCCCCAGCAGTAAAGCACCTGGTCTGTGCTTGACCAGCATACGGCCGATTTCAGGTGCAGCCGACAGGGCAATCGCCTCGCGGTTCGGAATTGCGTCTTCAAGGGCCTGAATACGATGCAGATGCGGATCCACAGTCAGCACCGCGTCAAACAGGTCAGCCAGGAAGCGCCCAACGATCCGCTGACTGACGGCCTCGCCAGGCGTGAAGGCGATGTCCTGTCGCATGTAGCAAAGATAGGGCGCAACCAGCGCAACCCAGCTCGCGCCGTTGCTGCGGGCGCACCCTGCAATCAGAAGCAGTTCAACGAGCTTTTCATTGGGATCGTCCAGGGACGCGTAGAGAACCGTCCGTGCTGGCAAATCAGGAGGCAGCTGCAGCTTGAGCTCACCGTCGGGAAAACGATGGCTCTGGACCCGTGCAGCCGTCAGACTCAACTCGTCGGCCAGCGCGCATGCCGCCTGACGGTCGCGCTCGAGGTACAGCAGGACGGATTCGCGGTTGGCTGGCATCCGGGTCTTCTTGTCTGTCATGGTCTGCCTTTCATCGGCACCGTTCAGAGTTCAACAAAGGCATGCGCGGAAGGGACTTGATCGCCGATCTCGTAGCCTGTCGAGCGTGCCGACATGCGGGTTGCAAATTCCATGTCGGCCGGAAAATCGGCGTAGATCCGATAAAGCGCATCGCCTTTGCGTACTTCATCACCGAGTTTGCGGAACAAATCCAGACCGGCACCACTCACCTTCGGCGCACCAGCCAGCCGGGCGATCGTCGCAATCTGCAGATTGTCGATTGCGCAGACACGGCCACTGCGCTGCGCGCAGACATCCAGCGTCAGCCTGCCCAGCGGCAGCGGCTCCGTGCGGCGCCCTTGCGCATCGATGATGTCCGACATCTTCTGCAGCGCGCGGCCGGAGTCAAGAATGTCGCGGGCGATCGGGTAACCATCGCCGCCGCGCACATCGGGATCGAACTCGATGACCCGGCCGGCCAGGC
>JAURMJ010000314.1 GCA_030830765.1 Quisquiliibacterium sp. | reverse complement strand
CGAATGCGAACAGGCAGCGGCTCGTCAGCAACGCATAGGGTCCTCCAGGGCGATGGACGCCATCGTCCAACGGGCCTGGTGCCGAGATAAAGTCCACCTTGGGAACCAGGACCCTGCGTGTGTGCTCTTCCCTGAACAGGATGACCCGAGGAACCAGGTGATAAAGGAAGGCGGAGCCGAATGATCCGGGCCAGCGCACCTCCATGTTCGGGTATGCGCCGGTGCCAACGAGGTTGATATTGGCTTGGCCGTCAAGCTGGCCACCGCCCAGAAAAAAGGCACCGATGCGGCCGGTGGCAATCAGGTCGAAGACCTCGACCCCGCCGTTCGTGAAACTGTTGTTCTTGCGCGAGCCCAGGATCGAGAGTCGGACAGGGGCTGCACCTGCGTTTTCGGCCAGCGCGCGGGCGAGCAGGGCACCGGCGCCCGGGATTGGAGACGACTGTCCGACCGCAATGTGCGCGACCCCTTCAAGTAACTGAGAAATTGTGTAAATCAGACCTTCGGTCGGGCTCGCTGCCTGCTTGTCATTCATCGAACTCAGGCCTCTTGCTGTTGACGCGCTGCGAAGTGCGCATTGAGTTCCTCCAACATCTGCTCAAAACCCTCTTCGCTGCGAGCTGCTTTCGCATAGCGCGCCATCACATCGGCGTCAACGCCTGTCAGTTCACCAAATTTGGCTGGCCATGTCCCGCGCGGAACATGCGCGATCGCGCTGACATACAAAGCGGGCAGCACTGAGCCTGAGCGCGCGCTGTCATCAAGCAGATTGCCTTCGACGATCTGTTCAACCGTGACCAGGGCGCGGCGCGAGGCATGAGCCAGCAGCATGCCGTCGCGATCGCGCCCGAGAAAGACGTTGCCGTAACGGTCTGCGGCGAGCGCGTGGAACAGCGCAACGTCGGGCTCGATCGCCTTGATCGCCACCATGAGGTCACCCGGCACGAACGGATTTTCAATGATCTTCCAGTCGGCGCGTTGCTCCAGCAGATCACTGCCGATGATGCCGCGCAAAGGCATGAAGGGCGTGCCTTTCTGGCCAGCCTGCATGCCCGCATAGATTGCCGGGCAAGTGCCGTCAATGATGCGTACCGTACCCTGTTTGACGGCTGCGTTGAAGCGCGGAGCAGGCCCGAACTCTCCTAGCGAGACCGCGGAGGTTTCGATGGTGGCGACGCATCCGGCGCCGATCAGCAGGTCGGCTTGGAGCCCTGCAATCGGGACGCAGACGATGTGGAGATTACGAATACCTCGACGGATCAGGGCCAAGGTCGAGGCGATCGGTGCGCCAGTGTCATCCTTGGGAATTGCGAGTTTGGCGCCATCCGGGATACGAGAAACCAGCGCGTCAAGGTCGACAATTTGCATCAGCCCCTCCTGTTGGACCGGCACACTGGCCGACATGGGTTCGAGAAGTAAGAAAGTGCCGGCCAACGGGCCGGCATGCCTGGTCAGCCCTTGATGACGGTGGCCATTGCATCGGCCACGTAGTCGATATTGCGAGAGTTCAGGGCGGCCAGACAGATCCGACCCGTGCTGATCGCGTAGATGCTGAATTCATTGCGCAGTCGATCGACCTGCGCGGTGCTCATTCCCGAGTACGAGAACATACCGCGCTGACGCGTGACGAATGAGAAATCCTGGGTTAAGCCGCGTTCCTTGAGCTTGAGCACCAGGCTTTCGCGCATCTGGCGGATGCGGTTACGCATCTGAGCCAGTTCGTCTTCCCACATCTGGCGCAGCTTCGGATCGTTCAGCACCGCCGAAACCACGGCGGCACCATGCATCGGCGGGCTGGAGTAGTTGGTACGAATGACACGCTTGACCTGGCTGATGACGCGGGTCGTTTCTTCGCGGTCGGTGGTCACCACCGATAGGGCTCCGACCCGCTCGCCATAGAGCGAGAACGACTTGGAAAACGAGCTGGAGACGAAAAAATTCAGGCCTGACGCGGCAAACATGCGAATCGCAGCAGCGTCGGCATCAATGCCCTCGGCAAAGCCCTGATAGGCGCAGTCCAGGAAAGCGACCAGTTCGTGTTTGCGAACGGCCTCAACAATCTTTTCCCATTGTGCGTTGCTCAGATCAACACCGGTCGGGTTGTGGCAGCAGGCATGCAGAACGACAATCGATCCGGCTGGCATCGTGGCCATGCAGGCCAGCATCTCGTCGAACTTCACGCCATGAGTTGCGGCGTCGTAATACGGATAGGCATTCACCTTGAAGCCAGCCGCCTCAAACAGCGCGCGATGGTTCTCCCAACTCGGATCGCTGATCCAGAGTTCGGCTTGGGGGTGGATGCGACGCAGGAAGTCGCCGCCGACTTTCAATGCGCCTGTGCCGCCCAGGCACTCGAAGGTCGCGACCCGGCCCATGTCCAGGACAGTCGAGCCCTCACCGAAGAGCAGTTTCTGGACCGCGCTGTTGTACGTGGCAATCCCTTCGATGGGCACGTAGCTGCGGGCTGGAGCGCTTTCAATTCGGGCCTTTTCAGCTTCCCGCACTGCAGCAAGAAGTGGCACCTTGCCGTTGTCATCGTAGTAAACGCCGACCCCAAGATTGACCTTATTCGGTCGCGTATCGGCTACGAACGCCTCGGTGAGTCCCAGAATCGGGTCGCGCGGTGCCATCTCGACCGCGGAGAACATCGAAGCGCTCATTTTTTTACCTAAATCTTTGAAATATATGGATAAAACAGGAGTTCTTTAAAGATCTATGCACAAAAAATGTGCAGACCACTAGCTTTTCCTGGGGTGAATAGGCGATAATTATCGTTTAGCCCGGGGCAGTTAGTCCAGCGCCGAGCCTTGCGGGGTCCGGGAAATTGCGGCAGCGCAACGGGACTCCATATGAATCAACAGTTTAACACGCACCCTTCGGTCACTATCTGAGTTATGGCAGGCCTTGCGCTCGACAGCTCGAAGTTCGTGACGTTTCCGGGAAGCCCGT
>JAURMJ010000313.1 GCA_030830765.1 Quisquiliibacterium sp. | reverse complement strand
TACACGCCACCGAGCGTCTGGCAGTGGAACAAGGCCAGCGGCGGACGGTTCGCGAATATCAATCGTCCGATTTCCGGAGCGACCCAAGAGAAGGATCTGCCGGTCGGCAAGCACCCGCTGCAGCTGTATTCATTGGCCACGCCCAATGGCGTCAAGGTGACGGTCATGCTGGAGGAGCTGCTGGCAATGGGCTTTGAAGGCGCCGAATACGATGCCTGGCTGATCCGCATCAGCGAAGGGGATCAGTTCGGCAGTGGTTTCGTGGCGGCCAACCCGAACTCGAAGATTCCGACGCTGGTCGATCACAGTGCAGCGACGCCGCGTCGCGTGTTCGAATCCGGCTCGATCCTGTTTTATCTGGCCGAGAAGTTCGGGGCGCTGCTGTCCAAGGATGCCGACAAGCGCACCGAGACCATGAACTGGCTGTTCTGGCAGATGGGGGCAGCTCCGTATCTGGGCGGCGGGTTCGGCCATTTCTACGCGTATGCGCCGGTCAAGATTGAATATGCAATCGACCGTTTCGCGATGGAAACCAAGCGCCAGATGGATGTGCTGGATAAGCAGCTCGCAAAGCATCAATTCATTGCCGGTGACGAGTACTCGATCGCGGATATTGCGATCTGGCCCTGGTACGGTGCACTGGCCAAGGGCCTGCTCTATGAGTCAGGCGAGTTCCTGCAGGTGCAGGACTACAAGAATCTGAATCGCTGGGCCGACATGTTGCTGGAGCGTCCAGCGGTGCGCCGCGGGCGGATGGTCAATCGCGTCATGGGTGATCCTGCCAGCCAGTTGCATGAACGGCACGACGCCAGCGATTTTCTGACCAGGACGCAGGACAAGCTCAAGGGCTGATCCCGGCGCTGCGGGAGAACAGTCACAACGACTGTTCAAGATCCCGTCCTTCCTGTGGCTGACCCGCTGATGCAGGTGTCGCCATGACACCTGCCCCGACAGGATGGGGGTCGTGGCTGTTCCGGGCACCGTGGTTGTTTGCCGCGGTGCCCACCCGCCATCGAACCTAGCCCAGTCTGGCGACCTGCTCGCGCAAACGCGCCAGTGAAGCCTCGAAGCTCGCGACCCGCTCGCGCTCCTGCTCGACGACAGCCGCGGGGGCGCGTTCAACAAAGCTGGCATTGCCCAGTTTGCCCTGCGCCTTGCGGATCTCGCCTTCAAGCCGGACGACTTCCTTGCCCAAGCGCTCACGCTCGGCCGCGACATCGATCTCGACCTTGAGCATCAGCTGGAACTCACCAACGAGCTGCACCGGAGCGACCGAGCCACTTGGCAGTGCAGCAACAAGCTCGACGGCAGAAAGCTTGGCCAAAGCCTGCAGGTAGGGCGCGATGCTCTGCAGCACTTTTGCATCGCCGGCGGCTACCAGCGGCAGCTTCTGCGCCGGCGAGATGCTCATCTCACCGCGCAGCGCACGACAGGCATCGACCATCGCTTTGAGCTGACCGACCCACGCTTCTGAGGATTCGTCGATCTTGCCCGGTTCAGCCTTCGGGAACTGCTGCGTCATGATCGAGAAAGCTTGCTGCGCGAGCGACTGATCAAGCTCTGCGCCTTGCAGCTTTTGCACGCCGCGCTCGCCGTAACGCTGCGCAAGCGGAGCGACCTTCTGCCACAAAGCCTCGGTAATGAAAGGCATGATCGGATGGGCCAGCCGCAGTGCGGCCTCGAGCGTACGAATCAGCGTGCGGCGCGTGCCGCGTGCCGAGGCTTCGTCGCCACTTTGCAGCTGAACCTTGGCCAGCTCCAGGTACCAGTCGCAGTACTCGTTCCAGATGAATTCGTAGATGGCGCGGGCGGCCAGATCGAAGCGGTACTCAGTGAACTGGCGCTCGACTTCCATTTCGACGCGTTGCAGCGCACTGCTGATCCAGCGGTCAGCCTGCGAGAAGTGCATGTAGCCGCCCGGCACGCATTCGGCGGCCGTATGCGGTGCAAAGCCCATTGCAGTTTGGTCCTTGCCCTCGCAATTCATCAGCACGAAGCGGGTGGCATTCCACAGCTTGTTGCAAAAGTTGCGATAGCCCTCGCAGCGATTCAGATCGAAGTTGATGTTGCGGCCCGGGCTGGCCAGCGATGCGAATGTGAAGCGCAGCGCGTCGGCACCAAAGGCCGGGATGCCATCCGGAAACTCCTTGCGGGTGCGCTTGGCAATCGACTCGGCCTGCTTTGGATTCATCAGTCCGGTCGTGCGCTTATCCAGCAGCGCTTGCAGCTCGATGCCGTCGATCAGATCGATCGGATCGAGCGTGTTGCCCTTGCTCTTGGACATCTTCTGGCCTTCGGCATCCCGGACCAGCGCGTGCACATAAACGTCGCGGAAGGGCACCGTACCGGTGAAGTGCGTGGTCATCATGACCATGCGCGCAACCCAGAAGAAGATGATGTCAAACCCGGTGACCAGCACCGAGGAAGGCAGAAACTGCGCCAGATCCTCGCGCAGCTTCGGTTTGCCGCCTTCAAAGACCTGCGACGGATCGGCCAGTGAAGAGAAAGGCACCAGCGCCGAAGAGAACCAGGTATCCAGCACATCTTCATCCCGCACCAGCGCGCCCTCGTAGCCGGCTTCGCGCGCCTGGGCGACGGCGGACTGTTCATCCAGTGCGACGAAGACCGTGCCATCGTGCACTGGCTTGCCGTCCGCATCGGCCTTGTACCAGGCCGGAATCTGATGGCCCCACCAGAGCTGGCGCGAGATACACCAGTCCTGAATGTTCTCGAGCCAGTGGTTGTAGGTCGAGGTCCAGTTCTCGGGCACGAAGCGGATTGAGCCGTCGGCGACGACCTCCAGCGACTTCTGCGCGATGCTCTTGCCCGGGAACAATGTGCCTTCAGGGGCCGGCTTACTCATCGCGACGAACCACTGGTCGGTGAGCATCGGCTCGATCACGGCATTGGTGCGGTCGCCGCGCGGCACCATCAGCTTGTGGGGCTTGATCGATTCGAGCAGCCCGAGTTGTTCAAGATCGGCAACGATCTGCTTGCGCGCATCGAACCGATCCTGACCCTGGTAGCGCTGCGGCGCGTTTTCGTTGATGTTGCCGTCCAGCGTCAGCACACAGATCATCGGCAGCGAGTGCCGTTGGCCGACCGCGTAGTCGTTGAAATCATGCGCCGGAGTCACTTTGACAACCCCGGTGCCGAATTCACGATCGACGTAGGCATCGGCAATGATCGGGATCTCCCGCCAGCCGGTCGACTGCAGCGGGTCAGCGTCACCGGTCAGCGGCAGTCTGACCGCCTGACCGATCAGGTGAGCATAACGCTCATCTTCCGGGTGCACCATGACGGCGGTGTCGCCGAGCATGGTTTCCGGGCGTGTCGTGGCCACCGTGAGATGACCACTTCCATCGCTGAGCGGGTAGCGGATGTGCCAGAGACTGCCGTCTTCTTCTTCGCTGACCACTTCAAGATCGGAGACCGCTGTCAGAAGTTTCGGATCCCAGTTCACGAGCCGCTTGCCGCGATAGATCAGGCCCTGCTCGAACAGGCGCACGAACACCTGCTTGACGACCTCCGAGAGCTTCGGATCCATCGTGAAATACTCGAGCGACCAGTCTGTCGAGGCGCCAAGCCTGCGCATCTGGCGCGTGATGGTTGAGCCCGACTCCTGCTTCCATTCCCAGACGCGATCCAGGAATGCGGCGCGCCCCAGGTCATGGCGCGATTTGCCGGCTGCATCGAGCTGACGCTCGACGACAATCTGCGTGGCAATACCCGCGTGGTCGGTGCCCGGCAGCCATAGCGTGTTGTCGCCGCGCATCCGGTGCCAGCGCGTGAGCGCATCCATGATCGTCTGGTTGAACGCATGCCCCATGTGCAGCGTTCCGGTGACGTTCGGTGGCGGCAACTGGATGCAGAACGGCTGCGCGCCGTCGGTCTTGCCGGCATCGAAGTAACCACGGGATTCCCACAGGGGGTACCAGCTTGCCTCGATGCCCTGGGGCTCGAAGCTCTTGGCGAGCGCATTGTGCTCGCCCGCATTGGAGGGGGCGTTCATTGTTCGTAAGTGCTTGATCAAGCGGCGAATTATAGCCGCTCAACAGGGGTCTGAAGGCTCAGGGACGGTTGCGAAGACGCGCGATTTCCTCGCGCACTGCCCGGGCAACTGTCTCCCGGGTCAATTGCGTGAGCGCAATCTTCAGTTCGGCGGCCATTTCTTCGGCTGTCCGGTCAAAGATGATTTTGAGCGTTGCCCGCAGCTGGGCGTCGTAAAGCGCTTCAGTCTGATGAGCAAGGCCAGCGAGCAGGCTGGCCTGAACCCGCTCGGTCAGGCCGTTCCAGTCAAGATCAGCGGAAGTTGTTTCAACGGGCTGCGCGGTGGCGGACGCCGACGGTTCGACAATGTCGGTGAGCGTCGGAATCGAGGCATCCTCGGAGGAGGCCCCGTTACGTGGGTCAGCGGGAGTCGTCATGCCTTGGCCAGATCGAAGCTGGTCACAGCATAGCCCCGATCCTTGTAAAAACGCCAGCGCTCGCGCGCCTGGGTGCGATCGGTCTCGTCATCGCTGACGACTTCGATCAGACGCTCGAACCGACTGAAGAATGAGGGCGTATTCCCGGCCAGGTTGACCAGCAGATCGATATGCGGCGTGTCGCAGGACTCGCTGCACAACAGGACCGGTGTCTGCGGGGCCAGCGGGTCGCCGACATGGACATGCGGAATGAAATCCAGTTCGGAGAATTCCCACAACGTCCGATCAAATTGCTCGATCAAGGCTGAATCACCATGCACGACGACGCGTTTGCCACTGCGAAAAATCTTACGCACCAGACGACTGCCGTAGTGCAGCTTGTCCGGTGCATTGAAATGAAAGTCGACTCGCGTCATCGGGGAACAGTCTATGGCAGAGGGCTTCGCAACCTGGCGGACCGGACGGCGCGCTGTCCAGCCGCACAGCGCTGGCCGCTCCTCAGGTGCCGGCCCGTCCGATCAGGAAACTGGACAACAGTGGCACCGGCCGTCCGCTGGAGCCCTTCTGGCCGCCGGTTTTCCAGGCCGTGCCGGCGATATCCAGGTGTGCCCAGTGATAGGCTTTCGTGAAGCGCGCAAGAAAGCATGCCGCGGTGACAGCACCGGCAGCCCGTCCGCCGATGTTGGCGACATCGGCATACGGCGATTTGAGCTGCTCATGGTACGCATCGTCCAGTGGCATGCGCCAGCAGGTGTCGCCGGTCTGGCGGCCGACACGCAGCAGTTCGTCGGCCAGATCGTCTTCGCGCGCAAACAGACCCGAGTGATGATTACCCAGCGCGATGACGCAGGCGCCAGTGAGCGTAGCGATGTCGATGACAGCTGCCGGCTTGAAGCGCTCTGCGTAAGTCAGGGCATCGCACAGGATCAGGCGTCCCTCGGCGTCAGTATTCAGGATTTCAATCGTCTGGCCCGACATGCTGGTGACAATGTCACCCGGACGAGTCGCGGTGCCGCTGGGCATGTTTTCGCAGGTCGGCACAAGGGCGATCACATTGATCGGCAGCTTCAGTTCGGCCACCGTACGCATGGCGCCGACCACCG
>JAURMJ010000312.1 GCA_030830765.1 Quisquiliibacterium sp. | reverse complement strand
TTCTGCCAGATCCACATCACTTATTTCGCGGGTCAGCTGCCGTACAGCAATGTGGTGGTGCTGCCGTACTGGACGACTGCCACCGAGGGGTCGGCGATCTATCAAAAGCTGATGGAGACGAGTCCTGAGATCGAGCAGGAACTGCGCAAGTATGGTGTGAAGGCGATGCTGGGCACGACCACGCCGACCTACGATGTGGCGACAGTCAAGAAGCCGGTACAAAAGCTTGAAGATCTCAAGGGGCTCAAACTTAAAACCGCAGGCGGGATCTTCGACATCATCGCCAAGCGATATGGGATTGTGCCGGTCAGCATCCCGGCGGCGGAAACCTATGAGGCGGTGCAGCGAGGCGTGGTTGATGGTGTGGTGTTTAATTATCCAAGCATCCGCTCCTATCATCTGAATGATCAGGTCAAGTACATCACCAATGGCATGCGGGCCGGCGGGTATCCGGGAACGATCATCATCAATGAGAAGTCCTGGGCGAAGCTGCCTGCTGATGTCAAGGACGTGATTACGAAGGTCAACCGTGGTATCGCCGCCCGTGAGGGCGCCAAGTGGGATGCGCTGCATCAGGAAGTGATGGCGCAGTTCAAAAAGCAGGGCATCCAGATCTATGATCTTTCGCCGCAGCAGCGCATGGTCTGGGCCAAGGCGCTTGACGGGGTTGGCGATGAATATGTAGCCGAGATGGAAAAGCGCGGATTCAAGCAGATTCGCAAGGTCTACGCCGACTATAGGAAAATAGCGGATCAGATCGCCAAGTAGCAACGCCTCGAAGTCGAGTCTCCGGGCGTTGCGGCGAGCTTTTTTCTTGACGCAACGAACGGAAGCTCATCGATGCAGTCTCAGCAGCACCCCGGGCACACGCCCTGTCTGAACCTGGCCGCTTATCGCTTCAACCCGATTCCGGATCCGCAGGCGGTCCGAACGCTGCTGTTGGACGCGGGCAATGCGGTCGGCGTCAAGGGCACTATCCTGGTCGCGCCGGAAGGGCTGAATGTTTTTCTCGCCGGCACGCCAGAGGCCTGCGAAGCGATGATGTGTGCAGTGCGCTCAGTGGCTGGCTTTGCAGACATCGAGACCAAGGCGTCCTGGTCCGACACCGTGCCGTTCAAGCGCTTCAAGGTCAAGATCAAGCGCGAGATCATCCGTATGGACCAGCCCGATCTGAAGCCAGGTCTGGGTCGTGCTCCAGCAGTGGATGCACAGACGCTGAATCGCTGGCTGGACCAGGGGCATGATGATCAGGGGCGCCAGGTCGTCATGCTCGATACGCGCAACGGGTTTGAGGTTGATGCTGGCGCCTTCGCCGGAGCAATCGACTGGCGGATCCGCAAATTCACTGAATTCGTCCCGGCGCTGCGTGAGCATCGCAACGAGCTTCAGGGCAAGACGGTTGTCAGTTATTGCACCGGAGGGATCCGCTGCGAGAAGGCCGGTTTATTCATGCAGCGCGAAGGTCTCGAGCACATCTACCAGCTCGAGGGCGGCATCCTGAAGTATCTGGAGGTCACCGACGGGCGGCATTTCAACGGGACCTGCTTTGTCTTTGACGAGCGAGTTGCTCTGGACGAGCAGTTGGCTCCAGCCGCTGAGCAGACGAACTGAGTTGCTGGCTTGACTGTAAACGAGTCGGGCCCGCCGCGAACGGCAGGCCCGGGACTCAGATCAGCTCATTGCTGGTGAAGCGCCGGAGCGCCGCTTACCAAGCCAGCTCAGAGCAATCGCGATCAGACAGACGATTAAGGCGGCTGTATTGATCTGCGTATGGTTGAAACCGATGATCTTCTCGTTGCCGGGCATCGCCAGGATCAGTCCACCGATCACCAGCATGACTCGGCCTGCCATCGCCAGGATCGGGTTCCCATCGATTGGCCCGACGAAGTACAGATACCCCTGCAACCCGGATGAAATCAGCAGGATGCCAAACAGCGCGGTCGACAGCACGAGCAGGATTTCGCCCATGCTGCCCTGACCGATCAGCGCGGGGTTCAGGACAAAGAAGAACGGTACAAAGTAGATGATGCTACCCAGCCGCATCGCCTCAAACCCGGTTTTCATCGGATTCGACTGTGCGATTGAAGCCGCCGCGTAGGCCCCGATCGCAACCGGCGGCGTGATGAACGAAATCATGCCCCAGTACAACAGGAACAGGTGCACAGCCAGCTTGTCCAAGCCGCCCTGCGTGAGTGCCGGCCCAATCGTCACCGCCAGGAACAGGTAGGCGGCTGTCACCGTCATGCCGATCCCCAGAATGAAGCTCGTGATCGCGCCCATGATCAGCAGCAGGATGACTGAATCGCCAGCCACACGAACCAGTTCATAGGTCAGGCTGCCGACCTTGCCGGTGAGTGTCAATGCACCAATGATCAGTCCGACTCCTGCCAGCACCGCGGCCAGTTCGGCAAACAGCTTGCCCACGCCGTCGATGAACTCTATGAACCGTTTCAGGTTCCATCGATGCTGCTTGACCGTCTGGTTGATCACCAGAAGGATTGCGCTGGCGTAGTAGGGGGCCTGCGCCTCGCGCTGCAGATACAGCAGCATGATGATCATCGTGACAAACACGAAAATGAAGTACCAGCCGTCGCGCAGCACCTTGGAAACCGGCGGCAGTTCTGCGGCAGGCAGGCCTTGCAGTCCGTAGCGGGCCGAGTAGGCGTCGATCTGCAGGAACAATCCGAAGTAGTACATCAGAGAGGGAAAGGCCGCTGCGATCACGATCTCCGCATAGCCGATTTCCAGGAACGTTGCCATGACGAAGGCCGTTGCCCCCATCACCGGAGGCATCAACACACCGCCGGTTGAAGCACAGGCCTCAACGCCGGCTGCATAGGCGGGTCGGAAACCAACGCGTTTCATGGCGGGAATTGACATGACACCGGTGGTCAGGACGTTGGTGATCACGCTGCCTGACATTGAACCCATCAGTCCGGAGGCAAAGATCGCAACCTTGGCTGGGCCGCCGCGGCGCTTGCCCAGCAGTGCAAACGCCAGGTTCAGGAAGAACGCACCGCCCCCCGTGTATTGCAGCGCAACGCCGAACACCAGAAAGCCGACCACCAGATTTGCGAAGGCGGACATCGGGATGCCGAGCAGGCTTTCGGTGCCAAAGATATGGAAGCCGGCTGTCACTTCAAAAGCGACTGCCTGCCCCTTCAGCACTCCGGGCGCAAGGTGTGAGAAGACCGGGTAAACCGAGACCACGGCACTGATCGCAAAGATTGCCGTACCGCCTGCTCTGCGCAGCGCCTCCAGCACGATTGCCCAGTAGACGAAGGCCAGCACTTTTGCATGCAGCGGCGCGGTGTACTCCCATCCTTGATTCAGGATTGCGTCACCTTTGACCGCAAAATAGGCTGGAATCAGGAATGTGGTGGCCGCCAGGACCACATCAAACCAGGGCAGTCGATGCTTTGTTGCCTGATTGAATGGGAACAGCAGAAAGGTCAGTGGGATCAGCAGCGCGAGCATCAGATAGAAGTACTCGGTCTCCAGCAGCACGTAACTGCCAAGGATGTTGCCCACCCCGAAAATCATGTACATCGACAGAAGCAGGGAGCCGGTAGCACCCAGCAGCACGCAGGTGCGGATTGCCTTGGATTCGGTCCGGTATCTCTTGAGTTCAGATTCCTCGGCAACTTTCTCGCCGGCGGTCATGTCAATCGTCATCTTGCTATTCCTGGTCGTGCCTGGTGCATTCATGCAAAAGTGGCCGGCTCAAGGCCGGCCACTGATGCATCTTTCAGCGATATCAAAACTTGAAGCTGACTGCTAAGGTCACTCGAAGACCACCGGCATGCCGGCCTTCTTCAGCGCTGCTGCACGGACCTTCAGCCACTCTGCGCTGAACTGATCATCTGCTACTTTTTTAGCCTGCATCGTCTTCCAGGCATCGGCAAGCACCTGCTGGCGCTTCATCAGGTTCTGGTTGTGCTTCTCATGAGCATCAGTCCAGACGCCCTTCTCTTTGTAGTACTTCACAGAGGCAGGGTGATACGGGAACACATAGGACAGCGCCTGGTTCTCAAGCTTGTAGCCATCCATGCCCGGACCGTTTTCCTTGAACGATTCGAAGTTCTCCATGACTGCCTTGGTCAGCCCGTAGGCGAGATCGTCCGGCGTGTTGTTCATCGCAACGAAGAGCGGGTACGGGTAGTTATTGCCCTCGAAGGCACTCTCGTTCTTGGCACCTTTGGTGTAGGCAGTCACCTTGGTCTTGACCCACCAGGGGGCGACATCCTGCGCGCGCTTCCAGGCGGCTGCATCTGAGTGAGGCAGCGGCGGGAAATACAACCCACGCGGCGAGGAGGCCAATTGGGCATAGGCGCTGGAAATCGTGCTGCCATGGGCGGCATCGGCCTGACCGTTGATCACGGCCTGGATGGATTGACCCCAGCCGGGAACTTCGACTTTCTTGACGTCCTTCCAGGTCAGCCCGCCGAAGGCCAGCATGGCTTCGGCGTTCTTGTTCAGCGCATCGGCGCCCTTGACCCAGGTAACCCGCTTGCCTTTCAGGTCGGCCGGCGTCTTGATGTTCGCATCAGCTGCGGTCATCAGCTGTTGGCCGTTACGCCCGACGTTGTTGAACAGGTTGTAAATCGGCATCGGTCCCCAGTCCTTGCTGGCGAACATCAGCACGCCTTCCTGCGCGAAATACGCTGCGATGCCACAGCCGCACAGCGGAGTCTGGCCGGCCTTCATCGGCGCCATCCGCGACACGTCGTTCTTGCCAGGGATGATGCGCAGGTCGGCGTTGTACTTTTCCTTGAGCATCTTGCCCAGGCCGACCGACTGTGCATAGCCGGAGGATGTTGTGCCGTAGGCGGTCCAGGAAATGCTGGATGGCAGCTTCACGTCGGCGGCGTATGCGCTGCCCATGGAAAGTGCGATTGCCGCTGCGATTGCACCGACGCGAAAAGAGATTGCCTTCATGTGTTGTCTCCTGCAAAGAGGGCTTTGAAAAACTGGCCTTCACAAATGGCCGAAAGGCCTGGGTTTCTGTTGGTCCCTTGATTGCGAAGGATGCGCCCATGAACATACCTGCTTGAGGCGAATTCGCCAAGCACCCTTGCATCAAGGGCAGGGTTCATTCAATGTCTGCATCCATTAATCGAAAATTCAGTCAGGAATCCCGCTCATGAGTCAGACCCTGCAGGGCAGCCAGAATCATCCCGTGACGTACTTCCAGAGCCTGCGGCTCGACGGCCTTGTTGCGGCAGTCACCGGCGCCGGCCAGGGAATCGGCGCAGCAATCGCCCACTACCTGGCTGAAGCCGGGGCAGAATTGATCTTGATTGCCCGGAACAGTGCGCAGCTTGAAGCCGTTGCCGCAGAGATCGCTGCACGGGGCGGGGTGGCCCATGCCCAGGCCTGTGATGTCACCGATTCGGGCGCATTGCGGCAACTGATCCAGGGGCTGCCCCGACTCGACATCTTGGTGAACAACGCCGGGACCAATATTCCAGAGCCGATGCTCGAGGTCAGTGACGAGCATCTGGACCTGCTGATCGATGTGAATATGCGGTCCGTCTTCGTGGCCTCGCAGGCCGCCGCGCGCAAAATGCTCGAGCAGCCCGAGCGTAAGTCGTTGGGGGCAAGCATTATCAATATCAGCTCGCAGATGGCCTTGATCGGGTCGCCGAACCGGACCGCCTACTGCATGGCCAAGGCCGGTGTGGAGGGGCTCACACGCGCCATGGCAATCGAGTTCGCGCCGCTCAATATACGCGTCAACAGTGTGGCACCGACGATCACCAGTACCCCGCTGATCGAGCGTGTGCTCGACACCGAGGAAAAGCGCAAGTTCCTGTATTCGCAGATTCCGCTGGGTCGGCCTGCGGTCAGCCAGGAGATCGCTGCTGCAGTGGCCTATCTGGCCTCGCCCGCCGCTGCGATGGTCACCGGCACCTGCCTGAAGGTTGATGGTGGTTGGACTGCGCAGTGACCCGAGGCGGCTCTTGGGCGGGAGTGTCGAGGCTGGAAACCCGCAGCTCATAACCTGGAGTTGCAAGAACATGCCAAATCGGTCGTTCAAATCGATGTACCGATCAGGCTTAATGCGGGCTCTTTCACGCATGATTCCCAGGTTACGAGATGAAAAAA
The DNA here is from genome assembly GCA_030830765.1 of Quisquiliibacterium sp. GTDB lineage: Bacteria > Pseudomonadota > Gammaproteobacteria > Burkholderiales > Burkholderiaceae_E > Quisquiliibacterium. The sequence goes on along the minus strand of JAURMJ010000312.1, from coordinate 1,326 downwards.
CAAGCCCTCCAGCTGCTCGGTGCAGCGATTTTTGCAGTCAGCGCTCCGGTGCTGGCGGCCTCTGCCTTGATCAGCCCGGCTGAGCTCAAGCCCCTGCTTTCCGTTCCGACAGTGCGGGTGATCGACATCCGCGATCCGAAGTCCTTCGCCGCAAACCACATCCCCGGCGCCGTGAATGCGCCGTATGGCGCCTGGCGGGGGCCTGCCAGCAATCCGGGCGCCCTGCCTCCATTGCCCAAGCTCACCCAGTTGGTGCAGTCGCTGGGTCTGACGGCGCAGACCCATGCGGTCGTTGTCTCCAGTGGTCAGGATGCAACCGATTTCGGCGCATCGGCCCGGGTCTACTGGACTCTGAAAGTACTTGGCATCAAGGAACTGTCAGTGCTGAACGGCGGCGTGGTGGCCTGGACCGCAGCCAAACTCCCGCAGAACACGGAAATCACAAAACCCACGGCAAGCGACTACCAGCCCAAGCTGGATGGGTCTCTGATCGCAACCAAGGAGGAAGTCGTCAAGCATGTCAGCGCCGGTGATTCGTCGCTGATTGATGCGCGCCCGGCGGCCTTTTACGCGGGTGAGACCCGCCACCAGGCAGCACGGACCCCGGGAACCTTGCAAGGAGCGGTGAATCTTCCGTTCTCGAAGTTTTTCGAGGGACAGAGTGCGCAGTTTGTGTCGGTCGACAAGGCGCGCCAGGTCGCACTGGGCAGCAAGCTTGAGTCGGACAAGATCACGGTGTCGTTCTGCAATACCGGTCACTGGGCTGCAACCAACTGGTTTGCGATGTCTGAAGTGCTTGGCCAGAAAAATGTGAAGCTCTATCCGGGGTCGATGGTCGAATGGACTGCAGATGACAGTGTGTTGCCGATGGACAATGTGCCGAACCGCATCGCGCAGCTCGTGATCGATGCGAAGCTCTGGAGCGCACGGACCTTCAAGTGATCAGGAAACTCCCTCTGGCGGTCGGCATTGCCGCCTTTTTCGTTTTTCTGGCGTTGTCGGTCTCGATCCGGCAGGCAGTGCTCATGCTGGTCGGTGTCGGCATGGGCGGTGCGCTTGCTGGTGCGCGATTTGGTTTTACGACTGGATGGCGCACGCTGATTGTTGACCGCGATCCACGCGGTGTCGCCGGGCAGGCATTACTGCTGGCGCTTGCCGCGGCATTTGCGCTGCCGTTGCTGGCGGTTTTCCCTGAGCTCAATGCCGCGCTCGGCCCGCCGAGCATCAGTCTGCTGATCGGAGCCTTCGTCTTTGGGCTGGCCATGCAGATTGCTGATGGCTGCGGATCAGGCACGCTGTACAAAGCTGGCCTGGGCGTGCCGCTTA
>JAURMJ010000311.1 GCA_030830765.1 Quisquiliibacterium sp. | reverse complement strand
GCGACCGGGATGCCTTTTGCAGTGGCAATCTCGACCGGGATCGAGTCCAGTCCCACACCATGGCGTACAACGGCCCGCAGCCTGGGCGCTTCGTCGAAAATCCCGGGCGGCAATTTGCTGCGCACGACCAGACCATCGGCCTCTCGCATCAACTGATGCAGTGTGCGCGGCGCAGCCTCGCTGGCCACAATGACCTCACAATGCTGCAGCAGCAGCGCATGCGCCTTCGGATGGATCGGATCGGTCAGGACAACCAGCGGGCGGGGCGAATTCATCGTAACTGCCTTGTTGATGGCATCCGATCTGGCGAATGTCGCCGCGAATCAGGTCCGCAGTTTGCGTCCGAGCTTCTCCTCGACCGCGGCTACCTTCCCGTCAAGCGCACCACTGCGCCCTTGCCGATAATCGACACGAATCGTGGTGCTGACCCGGCTGCAATCGGAGCTCATCAGCTTGAAGCACTGATCAACTACGGCCATGACTTCATCCCACTCGCCCTCGATGATCGTACCCATCGGCGTGAGCCGGTACGGCAGACCACTGCGATCGATGATGTCAAGCGAGCGGGCCACATATTTGCTGACACTCTCGCCCTGTGACATCGGCGACATTGAAAATTCGAGTAACACCATGACGGACTCCTTGCTTTGCTGTGTGTTCAAAGTTCAACGACGATCTTGCCGACATGCTGACCACTTTGCAGGCGTCTGAAGGCATCGGCGGCATCGGCAAGCGCAAAGCGACTGTCGATTACGGGCTCGATCTGATTCTGCGCCATCGCCAGCAGCAGATCCTGCAGTGCCCGTCTCGACCCGACGACAATGCCTTCAATCCGGAGCATTGGACCGATCAGCTGACGAACATTGAGCTGGCTTTCATAGCCTCCGACAAAGCCGACCAGTCCGATAAAACCGCCAAACGCTGCCGCGGCAATCGACTGCTGCAGCGTTGAGCCAGTGGTTTCAATGATGATATCGGCGCCCTGCCCGTCGCTGGCCGCGCGCACAGCGTCTGCCCAGGCTGGCGTCTGGCGATAATTGATCACCCGATCTGCTCCCAGGGCGAGAAGCCTCTGTGCCTTCTCATCGGTGGAGGTCAGCGCAATCACCTGCGCCCCCATCGCCTTGGCAAACTGAAGTGCAAACAGGGCGACTCCACCGGTACCTTGCACCAGCACGCGACTGCCAGCCCGGATGCCACCGCGCATCAGCGCATTCCAGGCAGTCACCGCAGCAATCGGCAAGGTGCTGCACTGCGCGTCATCAAGGCTTGCAGGTGCGGCCACGACCTCATCGGCCGGCACGCAGATGTACTGCGCAAGCACACCTGGTAATGGGCCACCCAAGGTGCTGCCATAGCGTTGAGCGGCAGTCAGTGCGCCGTCGCGCCAGCCCTGGATATAACAGGGAATCACACGATCTCCTGCGCGATGTCCGGTGACCCCTTCGCCGATTGCCTCGATTACGCCGCAGGCATCCGAGCAAGGCACATAAGGCAGTTGCAGATCCGGCATGTAGGTTCCGGACAAAACCACCAGATCGCGATAGTTCAGGCTGACCGAGCGTAGTCTGATCAGCAGCTCGCCCCGCCGAGGTTCGGGAATGGGCCGTTGCGTCAATTCAAGACCATCAATCGAAAAGTTGCGCGCCTCGATCAGCTGCATATTTGCCATCGTCATCCTGTCCTTTTGTCGAGTAGGTGAGTCGAATCGTTGCATTGGGTCTTAATCTGCAGGCAGATCGCCGGGGCTTTGGAGGAAAAGTCAGCGAGCCACTGCCCCCGGAAATTCACTCACCGCGCGCCTGTCTCTGAAAGATCCGCTTGCCGATTGCTGCGCGGTGCACCTCGGACGCGCCGTCGTAGATTCGGAATGGACGAAGCTTGCGATTGATCATCGCAATCGGTGCATCATCACTCATCCCCAGCGCGCCCGTCAGCTGCGCTGCACGATCAGCGACACGACACAAGGCCTCGCTGACAAAGACCTTGGCCATCGAAGACTCGTGGCGGATTGAATCGCCTGCATCCAAACGCCGAGCAACGTCCATCGTCATCAGCCTCGCGGCGTACAGGTCGATATGCGAATCAGCAACCATCGCCTGGACCTGCTGATGCTCGAACAAGGCGGCACCGAATGACTTGCGAGACAGCGCGTACTGCTGAGCGATATCCATTGCGCGCGATGCAAGACCGAGCCCGCGCATGCAATGAAACAGGCGTGCCCCTTCGAGCCGAAGCTGGGCGTATTCCAGTCCCTTGCCCGGCTCGCCGAGCAGGCAGTCATCAGGCACAAAGCAGTCCTTCAGGAGCACTTCTCCGTGACCGCCATGGGCGAACGGATCGATCGAGGGCACACTGCGCAAAAGCTGAAACCCTGGATTGTCGGTCGGCACAATGAACCAGCTGACGCCTTCGTCGCTGCGCGCAACAACCATTGAAAATGCGGCGCCGCTTGCGCCCGAACTGAACCATTTATGGCCGTCCAGAATCCAGCCGGGCTCGCCTGACGAGCCGCGACCGCGACGTGCCGTCGTCATGATCATTCGTGGATCGGATCCAACACCGGGCGCAGGCTCGGTCATCGAAAATGCCGAGCGTATCTGCCCGGCAAGCATTGGATCGAGCCAGCGCGCCTGCTGTTGCGGCGTGGCGATGCGCAGCAAGGTATCGACGTTTGGCTGATCCGGTGCGGCACAACCCAGAGCCCCGGCCCCCAGGAAACTGCGACCGGCTTCGGCAAAGACGCTGACGCATTCCACCCAGGTCAGCCCAAGTCCACCACGGTCTCGCGGCAGTTGCGGCAAGACAAGACCGCGTTCCTGCGCCTGCGCTCGCAAAGTCTTTGTCACGTCATCGAGCCACTCGATGTCATGCGCCCGGGACATGTCCTCAAGCGGAATCGCACACTCATCAATGAATGCCCGAACCCGTTCACACAAAGTCTGCAGATTGATCGGCGAGTCGCTGTGACCCGCACCAAGCCTGCTCATCGGCGCAAATCCACGATGAAGCGTCCACGGCCCTGCCCCTCAATCAGCGTCTGAAACACCTGCTCCAGATCGTCCAGACCGACATAGCGGGCAATCCGGCTGGTGCGCTGAGGTTTGAGGTCAGATGCAATACGTCCCCAAATCCGCTCGCGCAATGGCATTGGGCTGTTCGCATTGATTCCCAGCAGCCGCACCCCGCGCAGAATGAACGGCAGCACCGAGGTATCGAGCCCATTCCCCATCGCATTGCCGAACGCGGCAACAATCCCGTCCTGTCGCATCGTGCGCAGCAGTTCATCAAGTGCGGCACCGCCCAACGAGTCGACCGCACCGGCCCAGCGTGCGGTTTCGAGCGGACGTTTACCAGTTTCAGGGGGGAGATGAATCTCTCGTGCCCCCAGATCGCGCAACAGCCCGTCATCCGGCTTGCGACTGATTGCGTGCACTTCGTAACCGGCGCCGGCAAGCATATCGATCGCCAGCGTGGCGACGCCCCCGGTTGCGCCATTGACCGCAACCGGACCGCGCTCCAAAGTCAATCCATTGACTTGCATAGCATCAATCGCCAGCGCCGCCGTATAACCGGCGACCCCGATGACACCGGCCTCTTCCAGCGTCAGGCCGCTCGGAATGCGTACCAGCTGATCGGCGGGCAAGGACAGCCACTCGGTGAATCCCCCATTGCCTTCGGCCCCCATGCCAAAGCCATGCGCGATCACAGGATCGCCAGGCGAGAACCGCGGATCATCGGACTGCTCGACGATCCCGACCAATTCGATGCCGACAATGCAGGGGAAACGACGCACGATCTTGGCGCGATTCAGTGCCGTCAGTGCATCCTTGAAATTGACCCCTGAGTAGACACCACGCACCAGAACGCCACCGGCCTTCCTGAGCTCATCCAGGGGACGCTTCACCTGACGACACTGCACATTACCGGCCTCCTCAAAGACCCGCCAGCTGCGATATTCAGTCTGCATTTCAGATCACTCCATCACGGCGCATCTGCGCCAGTTCCTCATCACTGACGCCAAGGCGCCCGAAAACTTCTTTGTTGTGCTCACCGACCGCGGGCCCGGTTCGCGGAATCGGCCATGGCTGCCCCATCACCCGAGGCACAGCGGCTGGCGCCGGCAGGCTGCCCAGCTCCGGATCAGGCAACCGAACAATTGATTCACGCGCGATGAAATGCGGATCCTTCTCGATGTCCGCAATTGACTGTACCCGCATGAAAGGAACCTGCGCTTCGCTCAACGCTGATTCGATCTGTGCGTAGTCATGCGAGGCGAACCAGGCCACCAGGATCTCGTTGAGTTCACGGTAATGCTGGATCCGCGCCTGCATCGACGCGAACGCCGGATCACTGGACAAGCGCGGATCACCGACCGCCTGAACGAGTCTGGCAAAGATCGGATTCGAAGAAGCCACCATCGACACATGGACCCCATCGCGGGTCCGGTACATGCTCGAAGGAGCCGTGTAGCTGGCCAGATTGCCGACTGGCCTACGGACTGTTCCAAGGCGCTCGTACTCGACCGGCAGGCCATCGAGCAGGCGAAACAAAGCTTCGGTCGCGGCGACATCCAGCTCAAACCCGGCAGCCGCAGGATCCGCACGCATGCGGACCATCGCAGCAGCAATGGAAAAGGCCGTGAAGCTTGCCGCGATCACATCGCCGACCGGGTAATTCATATGCAGCGGCGTGCCCCCGAGCTCACCGGAAAGCATCGTGAACCCCGACATCGCCTCAAAGATGCGCGCAAAGCCTGGACGGGTACTGGCCGGGCCGTCCTGGCCAAAACCAGTCATGCGCACGACAACCAGGCGCGGATTGACCTGATGCAAAGTCTCCAGGCTCAGGCCCCAGCGATCGAGCGTTCCCGGCCGAAAGTTTTCAACCAGCACATCAAAATCACGAATCAGCTTCAGGAACAATTCACGCCCGGCAGGCTTGCGTACATCCAGAGAGATCCCAGCCTTCCCGCGATTCACAACCTTCCAGAACAAGGCGTGCTGTCCCTCAACCGGAGCCAGGCCGCGCAAGGGATCGCTGCCGTCAGGCAACTCCATCTTGACGACCTCTGCGCCAAGATCGGCACACAGCGTGGCCCCCATCGGAGCGGCAAGCACCGTGGCCATGTCGAGGATGCGTACGCCAGACATCGGGCGAATCGATGCATCGGCGCCAGTGGAATCCGTCATCGGGTTCTCCGTCAGCAACAAGCCTGCGAGCTTGCCAGTCTGCCTGCAACAGGTCGAGCCCCGCTTTTCACTGCACCATCTCCAAGACCGGCGAGGCCCGCAGGCAACTAGGCCTGATTCCTCTGTCAAGCCAAAGCGCGAGGACTATTCAAATGGACAAGTCAACGACACAGGATCGATTGACAAGCTCCAGACTGGGCAATCTCTCGGGAATTTGCCGTAAACCCCGAGTTTTCAGGTCTGCTTCAAGATCACTGATCGACCGCGATCGCAGGTTTTCAAAGCTTGAACAGCCTATTGTCAGGTGGTGCAGTGCATCATTGAATCGTTACCTTGCGGCACAATATCGTCTTCCGAGAGATCACCCGAACACCCGGGACTCCGACTCGCGCTCCGCTTCACGCCTACTGATTATTTTGGAACATTCATGGCATTTGCAGACAACCTGAGCACCTTGCCCTCGATCGACCACCTGAGTGCCCTGGAGCTGATTGATTCGGATGGCAATATCGTGGCCAGCATCGAAAACAAACCCGGCAAGGCAGGGTCACTGAGGGTTTATCACGCGCTGACTGCCCGTCATGGTCAGATCAACGGGGCGGCCGCTCGCGAGGGTATCGCGCTGTTTGGCGAACATGTTGATGATGCGAAAGCCAATCCGGGCAAGCATCCGAATATCGACCGACTCCTTCAGATCCTGGACTCCGGCATCGGCCTGACAGTCAGACTGATTCACGCCTGACCTTTACTCGCTCGGCAATTCGTCCTGCGAGCTTGCACAAACGAATTGAATCGGGACTCCCATGTTCAGTAGCTGCAGCCTGGCAAGGCTCTTTTTTTTCGCGCTGGTACTGCTGTTACCAACGTCACCATCGGCTGCACCGGCCAAGACGGCCCCTCAAGCAACGCAGGCAACTCAGGCAACGGGCATCTTCCCGAATACGCTCGGCTGGCTGGTCATCGTTGGCGGGGACGATACGCCTATCGATGTACAACGTCGCTTCGTCGAGCTGGCCGGCGGGGCTGGCAAGGCGCGGATTCTGTTGCTGCCGATGGCCAGCCGCGAATACGACGAAGAGGCGAACGAAGTGACCGGCGAATTCAAGAGCCTCGGCGCACAGGTCATGCTGATGAACATGCAGCGCACCGAAGCGCTGGACCCGAACAATGCGGAACTGCTCAGGAACTTCACCGGGTTCTGGTTTCTTGGCGGCGATCAGTCGCGTCTGTCCCAAATTCTCGTGGACACCCCGGTCCTGCAACAGATCTTCAGCCGCTATCGTGAAGGCGCAGTCGTTGGCGGCACCTCAGCAGGCGCTTCAGTCATGTCCGGTGTGATGCTGACAGGCCGATGGAAGACTCCACAGAACTCAGATGATGACGAAAATTTCAACATTGCCCGCGGGATGAAGGAAGTTTCACAAGGCTTTGATCTGATCAAAGGCGCAATCATCGATCAGCATTTCATGAAACGCGCCCGCTACAATCGCCTGCTCAGCGCTGTGCTGGACCGTCCCCAATTGCTTGGTGTCGGCATCGACGAAGAAACCGCGCTGATCGTCAGACCTGACGGCCTCTGGGAGGTTGCCGGCAAGTACTACGTGAAGATTTTTGATGCACGACGTGCTCGTGTGCAGGAAGACGAAGGACCGATGGCCAAGGCCAGCGATATCAGAATGCACGTGCTGCCTGCTGGCAGCACCTTCGATACCCGTAAGCGGCGGGTTCAATAACAGGAAACGCTTTGATGAAAACCTACAAGATTGCAACGATCCCCGGGGACGGGATTGGCAAGGAAGTCATTCCGGCCGGTCAGCAGGTGATGCAGGTGCTCGCCAACTCATCGAATGCCTTCCGCTTTGACTTCGAAAACTTTGACTGGGGTGGAGACTATTACCGGTCCCATGGTCGGATGATGCCCGATGATGGCCTGAATGCTCTTTACGATAAGGATGCAATCCTGTTCGGTTCGGCTGGTGATCCGCATATCCCTGACCACATCACGCTCTGGGGGCTGCGCCTGAAGATCTGCCAGGGCCTGGATCAGTATGCAAACGTACGACCGACACGGATCTTGCCGGGAATCGATGCCCCGCTGAAACGCTGCGGCCCCAAGGATCTGGACTGGGTAATCGTGCGCGAGAACTCCGAAGGTGAGTACTCCGGTGTCGGAGGCCGGGTGCATCAGGGCCACCCGATCGAAGCCGCGACTGATGTCTCGATCATGACCCGCGCCGGCGTCGAACGCATTCTGCGCTACGCATTCCGCCTTGCGCAGTCCCGTCCGCGCAAGCAGTTGACCGTGATCACAAAGAGCAACGCACAGCGGCACGCGATGGTGATGTGGGACGAAATCGCCGTGCAGATCAGCGCCGAATTCCCGGACGTCCAATGGGACAAGGAACTGGTCGATGCAGCCACCGCGCGGATGGTCAATCGCCCTGCAACGCTGGACACGATCGTCGCAACCAATCTGCATGCTGACATTCTCAGCGATCTGGCGGCAGCGCTGGCCGGCAGCCTGGGAATCGCGCCGACCGGGAACATCGACCCGGAGCGCCGTTACCCGAGCATGTTCGAACCGATCCACGGGTCAGCGTTTGACATCATGGGCAAAGGGCTGGCCAATCCGGTCGGTACCTTCTGGTCAGTCGTCATGCTGCTGGAACATCTGGGCGAAATGGAAGCAGCCAGTCGGTTGATGAGCGCGATCGAGCAGGTCACGGCAAACCCGGCACTTCACACTGGTGACCTGGGTGGCCATGCACGAACCGAAGAGGTCACTGCCGCAGTCTGCGCAGCGCTGAAAAACTGAATCGCAGTTCGCTTCGGCAAACCGCCTAAGCGTTGAGACTGTCGTGCAGCGCCTGGGCCAGATGTTTACGCGTAAAAGGCTTGCGCAGCAGCACATGTCCCGAGGTCTCACGACTCTCCGGCTCAGCAAGATCGGGGGCGTAGCCAGTCATGAAAACCACGCGGACGTGTGGATGCTTTTCGCAGTACGAGCGTGTGAATTCCGGCCCGGAGATCCCGCCGGGCAGCACCACGTCGGAGAGGATCAGATCGACGGTGGCCGCCTCGGCCAGAATTTGATTGGCCTCGCGCGCATCGGCAGCCTCGAGCGCGCGATAGCCAAGACCTTCAAGGACCTCGACGATGAAGGTTCTGACATCGTCTTCATCCTCAAGGACCAGAACACATAAGCCATCGCCTCGCTGAGCAGCCCCTGCCCGCCCGCCTGCTTCCAGAGCCTCGTCGGGATCCTGCGCTCGCGGTAGAAAAATCGAAACCCGTGTGCCGCGACCGATTTCACTGTCGATCTGAACATCGCCACCGGATTGCCGGGCAAAGCCGAAAACCATTGACAACCCCAGGCCACTCCCCTTGCCGACATCCTTGGTCGTGAAGAATGGCTCAAATACTCTGGCCAGCGTCTCCGGAGAGATCCCTTCCCCAGTGTCGCTGACATCAATCCGCACATAGTGGCCAGCGGGCAACGGCTGATCACCGGTGCGAGCAATTTCCTGGTTGAAATGGACGTTGTTACAAGTGATCGCCAGCGTTCCGCCATGCGGCATTGCGTCACGCGCATTGATCGACAGATTCAGCAACGCATTATCAAGCTGCCCGGCATCGGCCATGACTGGCCAGACATCCGGGGCCGCCGATGCAACGATACGGATCCGCTCGCCCAGCGTGCGCTGGTAGAGATGTTCGAGCCCTGAAATCAGCTGGCGAAGATCAATCGCATTGGGCATCAAGCGTTGCTGACGCGAAAAAGCCAGAAGATGCTGCGTCAGTGTTGTGGCGCGATTTGTTGCACGCTCGATGGCTGTCAGAGAGGCATTCTCACCGATGTGGTCACGCAGCAATTCAGCGTGGCCGCCGATGACGGCCATCAGATTATTGAAATCGTGTGCGACTCCACCAGTCAATTTGCCCAGTGACTCGAGCCGTTGCATCTGCCGCAGATGCGACTCGACGCGCTCACGTTCCAGACTCTCGGCCACCAGCATTGCATTGGCCTGCTGCAACTCGGCAGTTCGCGTCTCGACCCGTCGCTCAAGCTGGTCGCGGGCGCGGAGCAGTTCCTCCCGATGGAGTTGAAGATTGCCTCGCATCATGTCGAAACTGGAGACGAGTTCACTCAGCTCTCTGACCGGCGCATCAGGAAGCGAGGCCGTAAAGTCACCATCCGAGAGGCGATTCGCTGCATTGGACAGCTGTTGAACCGGTCTGACCACTGTCTTTTCAATGAACCCGATGATCAGGATCAGCGCTACGGCCAACGCCAGAGCCAAGGCAGCCAGCATCTCAAGATTACGCCGCTCGATCAGTTCGAATTGTGGTCGATAATCGAACTGCAATTCAATTCTTCCAAGAGGCTCTCCCCGGAACTCAATCGGCCTGGCAAAGGTCCATAGTTGCGCATCAGCCTCGCTGGATAACGGCTCGACGACCAGAGGAAACAAGCGGCGTCCGTCAGAACCCAGCAATTTGATGGAAACCCAGCCGCGATTTTGCTTCACCGTTGCTGGCAGCAATTCGTGAATCGCGCCAAGGTCCTGCTGGAGCAGAAACGGCTTAAGCGCTTCGACAACAGTCGCCAGATGTGAATCAGTACTGGCCCGAATATTGTTCTCCGACTGCTTTTGCAGCATGGGCTGCCAATAAAGCGTCAGATAGCCGAGAATCACGATCAGGCATAGCGCAACCAGAGCAACCATCTGGGCCCGCAGTCCGATACGGCCGATCGGAAATCTGAACGGGCTGCCCGCCCTGGAGGCTTTTGAGTGAGCGACGATGTTCACTCCTTGGCTTTCAAGGGCTGCACGTAAAAATCCTTCAGTCCCCAGCTACGCAACGGCAGATAGTCATTCAGCGTAGCGGGGGCCATGGATTTCATCGGGATATTTTCCAACAAGCGTTGACCCTCATCGGACTTTCCCATTGCAATGAAGGCATCCCGCACAAGCACCCGGTGCTCAGCAGGTACACGTGGATGCACAACCACGGGGTGTGGTTTGATTTCGCGCGTCGTGTACAGCACACGCAACTGGTCCTTCACCTCATCGGGCTGTTCGTCGAGGGTTCGCTTGACTCCGCCACCGGCAGCTGCCACCCCAAGCGCCACATTCAGGTAGACCGATGTGTGGGTCAGCACATAGACGGGCTTGTAATTGATTTGATGCACGCGCGAAAGATCAGCGCGCATCAGCAGCGATGCGCCCAGTGCATTTGGAGACGGAAAGGCGATCGTTGTACCGCGCAGCGCGGAGACTTCGTTGATTGGGCTGTCCTTGCGCACAACCAGAATCCCCTTGAGCAACTGGTTCGCATCGCGCACCAGGGGCTCGTACCCTTGTTGCTCGTGCGCCACCAGCGCGTGAAACGGATTCATGTATGCAAAGTCGAACTGACCGGCAGCAAAGGCCTTTTCAAAAGCCAAGATCGCAGGCTGCCCAACCAGATCGAATTTCATGCCCGTGCGTCGCTCAAGATCATTGAGGATGGGACGCCAAACCCCGAACAGCTTGGCTGGCTCGAACTGAGGCACCACGCCAATCCGATAAACGGTCTGCGCGATGGCCTGTGACCCGGGCAAAAAACACAAGCATAACGCGGATACCGTAAGCGCCGCCGTAACGCCGAGACGGCACGCAGTCCGCACAAACCGACTGGTGCCAGTGAAAAACGCACGGACTGGAACGAGACGCAAAGGGCTCATCGAAAAATCTCGATAGGATTTTCTCCTTGGCAAGCGTACAAGCGAACGCATGTCCGGAGCAAGGTCTGCGGAACGACAGCGCAAGTCAGCGATCCCATCAAGGGACAGCGCAAAACGAGATCCTGACCAAAACCGCGCGTCTGTCACCCGTTATACAGAACGATCCCGATTGTTACAGTCACCTTGCTGCAACATCAGGGTTTCCCCTTATACGGAAACGTTTTCGGCGGCACGGTTGCATATCAAGGAGGTAGAAAACGGACTTTCCGCTCCTGTTTGCAGGATGACGTCCCAAAAAGTTTTCGCACGCTCTGCCCAGAGCGCAATGAACGGCCCCGCCCTGACGTTAAAATCAAGGCATGGACGCAGACACTTTAATCACTGCCTGAATATGACCAAGATAACGCTGAAAAGTCTGCGTCCCGTTTCTTCGATCGAGGCTGACTCCACCGCAAATCGCAAACAAGCAGACCGACGGACCGATCGTCAGCATCCCGGCGCAGGATCAGCCCCAATCCCGGTCGAACCGACTGCTGAAGCGCCTCCTCAGGATCTGAGCCCCGCGCCGATTGACCAGGGCGTCAGCGACGCACGCCAGAGCGCAGGCGAAGAACGCCAAAGCGCGCCGGAATCACGCCAAAACTCGAGCGAGCCACGCCTGTCCAAGCGCATGGGCGAACTGGGTCTGTGCTCAAGACGCGAAGCCGATGAGTGGATCAGCAATGGATGGGTCAAGGTCAATGGAGAGGTCATCACGACGCTTGGCACGCGCGTGCCGATGGATGCCCGAATCGAAGTCGATCCGGCTGCCCGCCTTCACCAGAGCGAAAAAGTCACGATCCTGCTGCATAAACCGGTCGGCTATGTATCGGGCCAGGCCGAAGACGGTCATCCGCCGGCAATCGTTCTGATCACGCCTGAAAACCGCTGGTCCGAAGACCCGATGCAGACGCGTTTCCGAGCCGGTCATCTGCGTGGACTGGCACCAGCCGGCCGGCTCGACATCGACTCAACCGGGCTGCTGGTTTTTACCCAGGACGGTCGGATCGCGAAACATCTGATCGGTCAGGATTCTTCGGTCGAGAAGGAATATTTGGTCCGAGTCGAGGGAACGCTCTCGCAGGAGGGCCTTGCCCGGCTGCGCCATGGTCTGGTGATGGACGGAGTACAACTGAAGCCGGCACGGGTGTCCTGGCAGAACGAGGATCAATTGCGCTTCGTTCTGCGGGAGGGGCGTAAACGTCAGATCAGGCGGATGTGCGAGCTGGTCGGTCTGGTCGTACTCGGCCTGAAACGGGTGCGCAGCGGCAGTGTTCCGCTTGGTCCACTGCCAGTTGGCAAGTGGCGTTACCTGCGACCCGACGAACGCTTCTGACGCCTCGCTCACCAGATTTTGGCGAGGCGCCAGCGCATCCGGCATCAGATGCCCACAGGCCCCCCTGATTCAATACGTTGCAAACATCCTCGCGATCTCG